>CANEZU010000267.1 GCA_947444255.1 Flavobacteriaceae bacterium
AAGTTCGTAAAAAGTGATTTGCTCCCAATATTTGATTCAACTAATATTGTAATTACGCAAGGATTTATTGGTGGAACTTCCGAAAATTTTACCACCACTTTAGGCCGAGAAGGTTCTGATTACACAGCAGCCATTTTTGCTTATTGCTTAAATGCACAAAGTGTGACAATCTGGAAAGATGTACCGGGAGTGATGAATGCAGACCCGAGATATTTTGAAAATGCCAGTTTGTTAAATCAAATCTCCTATCGGGAAGCAATCGAATTGGCTTTTTATGGCGCAAGTGTGATTCACCCAAAAACATTACAACCTTTACAAAAAAAGGAAATTCCTCTCTTTGTAAAATCCTTTATAAACCCTATGTTGCCCGGAACCTGCGTGTCAAAAGGAGCTGATCTGGAACCACACATGCCGTGCTATATCGTAAAAAGAAATCAACTATTAGTCTCACTTTCTTCTATTGATTTCTCTTTTATAATGGAAGAAAACATCAGTGAAATTTTTAAATTATTACATCAGTTCAAAATGAAAGTGAGTTTGATACAAAACTCAGCTATTAGTTTTTCGATTTGTGTAGAAGATAAGTTTGGGAATTTCAATGAACTGAAAAACATACTTTCCAAAAAGTTTAAAGTGTCTTATAACGAGAATGTTTCTCTTTACACTATTCGCCATTTTAATGAAAAAGCAGCACAAACTGTCGAAGAAAATAAAGTGGTTTTGTTGAAACAAGTTAGCAGAGAAACCATGCAAATTGTGACAGAAGAACCAAAATAAATTTCCATCTGATTTTATATAAAATGGTGTTTTCTGAAAAGGAAACGCTATTTTTTTTAGTTCCAATATTCGGAAAAAAAATCCATTGGACTTAAAAAATCAATAATCCGACTAAAACACACTACTTTTAGCATCATGACGTTATATGCTGTATGTTAAAAAGATTCCTTTTTTGGATAATGATTGGTTTAGTTTCTGGGCTACAGGCTCAAGAAATAAATTCGTCCTATAAAACCAAAAAAATTATCGCTTCTCAAGATACTATTTACCTAGAGTCAACCGCTATCAATCCTCAGTTTTTCGAATTATTGAACGGTCGTGGTGACAATTTAGACAAGAATTTTTATCAAGTTAATTTCCAAAAGGCAACCCTTCTTTTCAATCAAAATTACATTCATAATTCCGATACTTTAACCGTCAAATATCTAAAGCTACCCGATTATTTGACTAAAGAATATAGCATTTATGAGGATAGCAGAGTTGTGAGCAATAACGCAAGCTTGGATAATTTGTACAAAGTGAGTCGAAATGACCAAATAAAATCAGTGCCTTTTGACGGACTGAATACCTCAGGTAGCATTACCAGAGGTATTACTATCGGTAACAATCAGAATGCGGTGGTTAACTCAAATTTAGATTTACAGATAACGGGTAAAATTTCAGAAAAGGTAAGTTTGCGCGCTTCCATTCAGGACAGTAATATTCCACTACAAAATGGAGGCTACTCTCAGAAACTGGATGAATTCGACCAAATTTTTATTGAACTTTATAGTGACAAATGGAACATTCGTGCCGGTGATTTATTTCTGGAAAACAGAAAATCTAAATTTTTAAATTTCAATAAGAAAGTACAGGGACTATCGACAAATTTTAGTTTTGGTACTCCCGAAAATAAAACGAATGTGTTTGCGGCAGCCGCTTTGGTTCGCGGTCAATATGCAAAAAGCGATTTCTTAGGTCAGGAAGGCAATCAGGGCCCCTATAAATTAAGGGGCGCCAATGGCGAATTGTATGTATTGGTTATTTCAGGTTCGGAGCGTGTTTTTGTGAATGGAATTTTACTAAAACGAGGAGAGAATAATGATTATACTATCGATTATAATGCCGGGGAAATAAAATTTACTTCGCTTTTTCCAATCACTTCCGAAATGCGAATTAGCATCGAATACCAATATTCGGATCGGAATTACACCCGATTTGTTTCCTATTTTGGTGTAAACCATGAAGCTGAAAAATGGAGTATAGGAGCTTATGTCTACTCGGAAAACGATGTTAAAAACCAACCTTTGCAACAAAATCTTTCTGCCCAACAAGCTCAAATATTAGTAAATGCCGGCGATAATCCTGATCTGATGATTGCGCCATCTGCCTACGAAGATTCCTATTCTGAAAATAAGATTCTGTACAGAAAAACATTTCTTGACAATACCGAAGTGTACGAATATTCCACTAATGCACAGGATGTTCTATACAATGTTCGCTTTAGTCAAATGGGAAATAATTTAGGGAATTACATTCTATCAAATGCTGCAGCAGTGGGAAGAATCTATCAATATGTGCCGCCGATCAACAATGTGAAACAGGGGAATTATGAGCCCATAAGCCGTTTGGTTCCACCCACAAAGATTCAGATTGCAACGGTGGTTGGTAAATACAATCCTTCTGAAAAAACGGTAGTCGATTTTGAAATTGGTATTAGCAATAATGATCAAAATTTATTTTCTCCCAAAAACGACAACAATAATCAAGGTGTGGCTGCAAAAATTAATACCCTTAAAAGAATCTATACCGGAAAATGGACGGTCGATGCCTTTGCTAATTATCAGTTTGTTCAAAAAGATTTTAGAACTATCGAACGCCTTTTTAATATTGAATTCGACAGAGATTGGAATCTTACAAATAGTTCTGGGAATCAGAGTTTGCTGGTTTCAGGTATAAATTTCGTTTTACCAAAAAATGGAATCCTGACCTATCAGTTTGAAAAACTCGATTTCACTGCTGCTTTTTCAGGGAGTCGACACATTCTAGATGGTCTTTTCAAATTTAACCGATGGAACTTTCAAAATCATGGGAGTTTGCTAAACAGCAACAGTAATTTAACCGATTCTAAATTCCTTAGAAACCAAACTCAAGCCCGTTATCATTTTAAGAAGTCCTGGATTGGTAGTAGTATTAGACTGGAAGACAATCAGGAAAAGATAAAATTGACCAATCAGTTTTCGGCCTTAAGCCAAAAATTCACCGAATACGGTGCATTTGTAGGGCGAGGTGACAGCACCAAGGTTTTTGTAGAATTGGGTTATTTAAATCGGAAAAATGATAGTTTGCAAAATGGTTTTCTAAAGGAAGTAAACACTTCCCAATCCTTTTATGTGAAATCAAAATTGATTCAAAATGAAAAAAGCGATTTAGCCGTTTTCATTAACTACCGAAACCTAAAATTTGTAGATCCTATAAGGATTAATGAACCTTCCCTAAATTCTAGGATTCTGTACAATTCTCGATTTTTGGATCAATTGATACAAACTAGTTCCGCCTATGAAACCAGTTCTGGAACGATTCCTCAACAGGAATTTACCTATCTTGAAGTTCCAGCAGGGCAAGGTGTCTATACTTGGAACGATTATAATGGCAATGGAATTCAGGAATTACAGGAATTTGAAATTGCACCCTTCGTAGATCAGGCAAAATACATTCGTATCTTTTTGCCCAATCAGATTTACTTAAAAACACACCAGAATAAGTTTTCAGAATCCATAACTCTGAAT
>CANEZU010000268.1 GCA_947444255.1 Flavobacteriaceae bacterium
ATTTCTGAAACAAATTGAGGTTTGACCATTTCTCCATTATTCGCAACTGCATTATAAAAAGTCAATGTTTGCAAAGGCGTAATAGAGACTCCGTAACCAAAAGCCATCCAAGGAAGCGAAATGGCACTCCAATTTTTATCTGTTGGTTGCGGAACATGTGGAATTCCCTCACCTTGAATGGGCAGACCTAAAGGCTTATTGAGACCATATCTGTTAAGATGATTTACAAATTCGGAAGGATTGTTTTTATAATTATTATAAACTGCCTGAACCATAACAGTATTAGAAGAAACTTCAAAACCTCTTGCAAGAGAAATTTTTCCATAACCTCCTTCATGCGAATCTCGAACTTTTTTACCGGAATAGGTTATTATCCCTCCTTGACTGTCAAAAACAGCACTTGTATCTATTTTTTTATCATCTAAAAGCGCCATTAAATCGGCTAATTTATAAGTAGAACCAGGCTCATGAGATTCAGCAATTGCATAATTAGTCGTTTCATAATAACTACCATCACCAGCTTTTCCTAAATTTGAAATCGCTTTGATATGACCTGTTTTAGTTTCCATAACGACCACACATCCATGATTTGCCTTGAACAACTCCAATTGTTTCAACAAAGCGTGGTGCGCAATATCCTGAATATAAACATCTATTGTAGAAATCACATCATAACCATCCTGTGGATCAACTTCATTATTATCCCGAATCGGTTTCCATTGACCTTTGGCAATTTTTTGCTTTAATATTTTACCGTCTTTACCATTAAGATATTTTCTATATGCCCACTCAATTCCCTTTCCATCCGCAATACCATTAGGTTTATTTCTTTCATAACCAATAGTTCGCTCTGCAATTTTTCCTATTGGATGCTCACGAACCGTTCTTTGTTCAATTATAATTCCACCCTTATTAGTTCCCAATTTAAACAAGGGGAAATTTTTAATTCGGATATAATCCGAATAGCTCAAATCTCTCGCCACTAAAAAATACCTGTTTTTGGTAGCTCTTGCTTTTTGTAATTGATATTCAAATTCACTAGATGATTTTGTAAAAAGTACGGATAAGGAATCAGCCAGCGGTTTTAAGTTTTTATCAAAGGCCTCTTTCTTAGGAGCAACAGCATCAAATCGTATAATATAATTTGGAATTGATGTCGCTAATAAACTTCCGTCCGAAGAATAAATATTTCCTTTATTTGCAGGTATAATAAAATTTCTTACCGTTCTTTCCTTCGCTAATTTTCGATAATAATCCCCCTCAACCCACTGAATATTAGACAATTTTATGACTATCGCGATTGCAATCAGGAAGATTGCAAAGGCAACTAAGTAGATTCTGTAGGATATGTTTTTATCTTCTACTGCCATAATTTTTTAAAGAAATTTTCGTCTTCTGCTTTTTTTACTTTTATTTTTACCGGAGGAACTGCTGAAGGAAAAATCAATTTGGCTTCCATTTTTTCAGAAACAGTTGACTCCATTTTTAACTTCATCAATTCTGATCGCCTGTCTACAAATTGGGAACGTAATTCTTTCACTTCATTTGTTAAGGCAATTATTTTAAATACTTTTTGTTCGTACCGTTGGGTATTCGCAATCATTATGATGGCTAATAAAATTACAAACACAATAAAACGCCAGTTTTTAGCTGCATTTGCATCCTCATTAATAAGGAATCTTGCTTTTAATATGCCGTAAACACCATGCTTCATTATTTACTTTTTTTCAGCAATTCTTAATTTTGCACTTCGGGCTCTATTATTAATTTTGATTTCTGTACTATCAGGAACAATTAGTTTACCAACAGTTTTAAATGGAACTGAAAAATTTCCAAAGAAATCTTTTTCTGGTTCTCCCTCAAACATGCCGTTTTTTATAAATCTTTTCACCAAACGATCTTCTAGTGAATGATACGAAATCACACTTAACCTTCCTGCCGGTTTTAGAACCTCTAGTGATTGTTCTAAAAATTCTTTCAAAACATCCATTTCTTGATTCACTTCAATTCGAATTGCCTGATACATTTGCGCCAAAATCTTGTGACTTTTATGTGCGGGTAAAAATCGACCTAAAACCGATTTTAATTGTTCCGTATTTTTTATTGGCATTTGCTCTCTCGCTTCAATGATAACTTTGGCAATTGCCGGTGCATTTTTCAGCTCTCCATAATCAAAAAATACTCGACGCAAATTAGATTCATCATATTCATTGACTACGCGATAAGCATTCAAATCGTTTTTCTGACTCATTCTCATATCTAATTCAGCATCAAAACGAGTTGAAAAACCTCTTTCAGCCACGTCAAATTGATGAGACGAAACGCCAAGATCAGCCAAAATACCATCTACTGTTTTCACATTGTGGAAGCGTAAGAACCGTTTTATAAATCTAAAATTTTCATTAATTAATGTGAATCTTTCATCTGCTAAAGCATTCGCTAAAGCATCTTCATCCTGATCAAAAGCAAAAAGCTTTCCGTTTGGTCCCAATCGACTCAGAATTTCTTTTGAATGCCCGCCTCCTCCAAAGGTCACATCAACATAGATGCCGTCTGGTTTTATATTTAAACCGTCTACAGAAGCCTGAAGCAAAACTGGATTATGATATTCCATTGTCATCGTCATTTAAATTTCCCATTACATCTTCAGCCAAATCAGCAAAATCCAAAACAGAATCGTCTATTGCTTTTTCATACAAATCTTTGTCCCAAATCTCCACAATATTTACCGCAGAAGACAAAACCAAATCTTTAGAAATTCCTGCAAACACTATTAAATCCTTAGGAATTAATAACCTCCCCAAATTATCAATCTCAACAACTTTTACACCAGCAGTAAATCGGCGAATAAAATCATTGTTTTTCTTAACAAATCGGTTGAGTTTATTGATTTTTTGCATCATCAAATTCCATTCTTTCATGGGATACAATTCCAAACACGGTTGAAACACAGAGCGCTTCAAAACGAATCCGTCTTGAAGAGCAGCAGTCATTTGCTTTTTGAAAGTTACTGGTAAAAGCAATCTTCCTTTAGCATCGACTTTACATTCATATGTTCCAATAATTGAATTCAACAGAAATAGTTTAGATGATAAGAGCAAAAATAAAAAAATATTACCACATTTTACCACTTTATACCACTTTGTTGATAAGTTTTACCACTTTGAACCTTAAACCTAGATAGAATAGGTTTTTACATTCAATGCCTTATTTAACAAATTGTTAAGAAACAAGATCTAATGAAAAAATAGACTGACAAAAAGATTTAAAATTCATTATTTTTGATTAATTTATAGACTATCTACAGAGCAAGGTTACGAGAAGGTTATATGTTATTGTTTTGGACATAAAAAACACAAAATAGAATCAAATAGTCTAAACAAAATTTCCTTTTTATCTATAAAATCATATATTTGTGGGAATTTGAAATGCCAAAATAAAAATGGACAAAGACTTAAAAAAAGAAGGACGATACACGTATTATGAAGCTGGAGAAGGTATACCAATTATCATTTTACA
>CANEZU010000269.1 GCA_947444255.1 Flavobacteriaceae bacterium
ATAATATTAAACTTATGTTCTAATGGCGTTAATTGTGTTGCTATATTGTGGATTAGGCCCGGGCCGTTTTCTAAATAATATTCAGAGAAATTAGCTTGTCTTTCTTGTAAGCTTTTGTTGGGGAATAAGTCGTTTTGTAATTCGGTTATTCGCTCTAGTTCTTCGGAATACTTTCTTTTTTGGGCTTTGAGAAGGCGTTTTTCGAGATTTTCCAGACCTTTTATTTGTTTTGCTTCCTGCGCTTTTACAGCACCTACAAATGATTTGTCCGTTTGATTTGCAATTTCGTGTAAATGGAGGAATTGCTTTTTCAACTGTTCTTTCTCAATTGTTAAGTCAATTGGGAATTCGGAATATTTTATTGTGATTTCATTCAATAACTTTTCTTGCTTCGAAAATATATCGGCCCAAGTTAAATTTAAGCGATCTGCTTTTTTTGCTTGCTTTTCGGTTGCTAATAGTGCGGAGTTCCGCAATAATAAAATGGGAAAAGGAACTCGTACCGCTTCGAAAAAAGATTTTAATTCCAGCCAGTAGGCTATTTCTCCGCCACCACCAATATAAGATAAGTTGGGTAAAATAACTTCCTGATATAGGGGACGCATAATTACGTTGGGACTAAATTTCTCCGGATTTTTTTCTAAAAGTGTTAGTATTTCAGATTCTGTAAATTTTAGCTTGGTGTTATTGACTGTGTAAATTCCGTTTTCAAGAATGATACGCTCTCTTAAATGATCTTCTAAGTAAAACAAATTGATTTCTCGAGGATTGACTTGAATTCCATAATTCCGCAATTTTTCGGTAGTTTCCAGAACGAATTTATGAGAAGTCTGATTTACTAATTCTTCTTTTACAAAAGGAATAAATTCGCGTTTCAGCTCTTTATTGTCAGCATCCAATATAATAAGTCCGTAGTCTTTAAAAAGTTCATTCGCCAAATAGCGTGTAGCATCTGTTAAGTTGTTGTGTTTTAAATAACTGTTTTCAAAAAGTTCTCGGATATAAATGGCATTGGTAGTGGAACCTAATTCTTTTGCAAAAACTTCCAATACATCTTCTAATCCTTTAGTAGACAATCGGCCAACTGGACCCGAACTTTCAATGTTCCATCGCAGTTTTCGCCCTTTGAAATTGAAGTAATTAATCTCTTCAAAATCGTGATCTTCTGTCGCCATCCAATAAATAGGAACAAAATCATAGCTTGGATAGGTCTCTTTAAGTTCTTTAGCTAAGTTGATGGTGCTAATAATTTTATACAAAAAATACAAAGGACCCGTGAACAAATTCAGTTGATATCCAGTGGTTACCGTAAAGGTGTTTGTATTTGCTAATAATTGAATGTTTTCGTGTGTTGAATCCGAAGTCGATATAGCGGCATACTGTTTTTCTAAAACAGAAACCAAAACGGTTCTATGGTCGTCATTGAAGTTTTCTTGCTTTTCAAGAATTTGATCTTCGAAATTTTCTATACTTGGAAATCTATTGTATAAGGATTGTAAATGAGGTTCTTGATTTAAATAATCAACAATTATATTGGAAAAATAAGTGGAATTTTGATAACTGATACAGTCGCTAGGCATGAGTAAAATATTTTTAGTAAAATTACCACAATTTATTGGAACTAAATATTTGTCACTTTCGATTATTTATTAGATTTTTGTTAAAATTCCAACCAAACTATTATAGCCAAGAAATGAAAAACGCTACAACAAATAAAGTAAACTCAGTAAAACATGTTCTTTTTGGAAGTCTGATAGGAACAACGATCGAGTTTTTTGACTTTTATATCTATGCAAATGCTGCTGTTTTAGTTTTTCCACAGTTATTCTTTCCGGGCACTGATGCTACCAATTCCATACTGCAATCGTTGGCTACTTTTTCAATTGCTTTTTTTGCCAGACCAATCGGATCGGCGGTTTTTGGACATTATGGAGATCGAATAGGGCGAAAAACAACCTTGGTTGTGGCTTTATTAACGATGGGAATTTCTACTGTTGCGATTGGGTTTTTGCCCACCTATGCCAGTATTGGAATAACGGCTCCTTTGTTATTAATGCTTTTTCGGTTTGGACAAGGATTGGGACTTGGAGGCGAATGGGGCGGAGCGGTTTTATTGGCTATTGAAAATGCTCCTCCAGGAAAACGAGCTTGGTATGGTATGTTTCCTCAATTAGGCGCTCCAATTGGATTGTTACTTTCGGGAGCTACTTTTTTAATTTTGAGTGACACTTTGACCAATGAACAATTTTTTGATTTTGGTTGGAGAATCCCATTTATAGCAAGTTCACTTTTGGTCGTTGTTGGGTTTTATATCCGTTTAAAAATCACCGAAACGCCTTCATTCCTGAACGCAGTTTCTGTTGAAAAAAGAGTTGAAATCCCCTTGTTTCAACTCTTGAAATCCTATAAAAACGAACTTGTTTTTGGCACTTTGGCTACTGTAACTACCTTTGTTTTATTCTATTTAATGACTGTGTTTACTTTAAGCTGGGCCACAACCGAATTGGGATTCAGCAGACGTGATTTTCTGATTATGCAGTTGTTTTCGGTTTTATGCTTTGGAATAAGCATACCCATTTCGGCTATTATTGCGGATAAAATTGGACGACGGTTTACTCTAATTATTATATCTGTTGGTATCGCTATTTTTGGATTGTTTTTTGCGGTTTTATTAAACTCAGGCAACACCGTTTTAATTACGTTCTTTCTCTGTCTCGGAATGGCATTAATGGGTTTGACTTATGGGCCTTTAGGCACTTTTCTATCCGAATTATTCCCGACAAAAGTTCGCTATTCCGGTGCTTCCTTGACCTTTAACTTTGCAGGTATTTTTGGAGCCGCCTTTGCGCCAATACTTGCCATTTGGATTGCAACAAACTACGGCCTTGCTTATGTTGGTTATTATTTGTCAGCGGCAGCCCTCATTAGCTTGTGTTCACTTTTATTAATCCGTAAAAAGGAACACGAATTTTAAAAAAGGTTTTTGTTTTATACCTAATTTTAGGTCCGTCTATAAATAGTTTTTATCGATAAAAGCCATTAAGTTATTTTTTGCCCTTATTTTTGTGCAAAATAAATTGAATTGAAAACGAAACTTTTTATAATCACGCCGCCGTTTACCCAATTGAATACTCCGTATCCGGCAACCGCTTATATCAAAGGTTTTCTGAATACTATAGGAATTCCTTCTACTCAGGCCGATTTGGGTATTGAAGTTATTTTAGAATTGTTTTCAAAGAAAGGACTTTCTAATTTATTTGAAGCTGCTGCTGCTAAATTTGAAACAGCCGATATATCGGATAATTCCAAAAGAATTATGGCTTTGAAGAATGTCTATATTAAGACAATTGATTCGGTAATTTCTTTTCTTCAGGCCAAAAATCCCACACTAGCACTTCAGATCTGTCAGGATGATTTTCTGCCAGAAGCGTCCCGATTTGCTCAATTGGAAGAATTGGACTGGGCATTTGGAAGCATGGGAACTCAGGACAAAGCGAAGCATCTGGCTACATTATATC
>CANEZU010000270.1 GCA_947444255.1 Flavobacteriaceae bacterium
ATTTCGACCATTTCCGAGGAAGCAATGGAAATGATTTTGAATGGTGGCAAAGAAAAATTCTCTGTCGAATCGAAAGTTTTGGGCGTAACCAAAGAATACAAAATTGAATTTGAAGGGATTTCGCATTTCATCAAAAACCAACACGACGAAAGCGGATCGGCCAGCATCAAGCGTTGGGCAGCCGGTTTTATGGACGTCATTCAATGTCCGGTTTGCGAAGGAAGCCGCTTGAAAAAAGAGGCTGCATTTTTCAAAATAAACGATAAAAATATTTCTGAATTGTGTGATATGGATATCTCCGATTTGACGGCTTGGTTTTATGATTTAGACCAGCATCTCTCTGATAAACAAAAACGTATCGCCACTGAAGTAATTAAAGAAATTAAGGACCGATTGGATTTTCTGATGAATGTAGGCTTGGATTATTTGGCTTTAAGCCGAAGTTCAAAATCACTTTCAGGCGGAGAAGCACAACGCATCCGACTGGCCACTCAAATTGGTTCTCAATTGGTGGGTGTTTTGTATATTTTAGACGAACCTAGCATTGGTTTGCACCAAAGAGACAATGATAAATTGATCCATTCCTTAGAACTTTTAAGAGATTTAGGAAACTCCGTTATCGTGGTAGAACACGACAAAGATATGATTGAACGTGCTGATTATGTAATTGATATTGGTCCAAAAGCAGGGAAATTTGGTGGAGAAATTATCAGCAAAGGAACACCGACCGAAATATTAAAAGACCATACCCTCACCGCTTCCTATTTGAACGGAGAACGCAAAATTGAAATACCAAAAAAACGAAGAGAAGGAAATGGTAAATTTCTAAAACTAAGTGGAGCAACCGGAAATAATCTAAAAAATGTTAGTATCGAATTGCCTTTGGGCAAAATGATATGCGTGACAGGAGTTTCAGGAAGCGGAAAATCAACTTTAATTAATGAGACTCTTTATCCTATTCTGAATAATTTTTATTTCAATGGAGTTCGAAAACCAAAACCGTACAAGAAAATCGAGGGTTTAGAACATTTAGACAAGGTTATTGACATTGATCAGAGTCCTATTGGGCGCACCCCAAGAAGTAATCCTGCAACTTATACCGAAGTTTTTACAGAAATCAGAAACTTGTTTACCATGACTTCTGAAAGTATGATTCGCGGTTATAAAGCAGGCAGATTTAGTTTTAATGTCAAAGGCGGCCGTTGTGAAACCTGCGAAGGTGCTGGCGTTCGAACGATAGAAATGAATTTCCTACCTGATGTATATGTTGAATGTGAAACCTGTCAAGGCAAGCGATTCAATCGGGAGACCTTAGAGATTCGCTTTAAAGGTAAATCCATTTCGGATGTTTTGAATATGACGGTTGATGAAGCCGTTCCTTTTTTTGAAAATATTCCGAAAATATACCGAAAAGTAAAAACGATTCAGGATGTAGGTTTGGGTTATATCACATTAGGACAGCAAAGTACAACACTTTCTGGCGGAGAAGCACAACGGATTAAACTCGCAGGAGAATTATCAAAAAAAGATACCGGTAATACTTTTTATATTTTAGATGAACCCACTACAGGATTACATTTTGAAGACATTCGAGTGTTGATGGAAGTCATCAATAAATTGGTTGACAAAGGAAATACTATTTTGATAATTGAACATAATATGGATGTCATTAAACTGGCTGATTATATTATCGATATTGGACCTGAGGGAGGTAAAAACGGTGGACAATTAGTGGCCAAAGGGACTCCGGAAGAAATTATAAAAAATAAAAAAAGCTATACCGCGCAATTTTTGAAAAAAGAATTACATTAGCAGTATTAGTAAAGATTTCTTTTGTTTTTGTAAGAAAAACTAAAAGTAAGAAGGAGATAAAATGAAGTACGAAATAGGTTTCGAAACAAACTAGCTAGAAAAACATGAGATTAGAGGATTTTGATAATGACGAGGAGAAAGTATTACAAGATAAATTAAAACGCAAAACCTGGAATGAGATTCGGACTAATGATAGTTGGGCGATATTCAAAATCATGGCCGAATTTGTAAACGGATATGAAAACATGGGTCGCATTGGACCTTGTGTTTCTATTTTTGGTTCAGCCAGAATGAAACCAGAGGATCAATATTATGTTTTAGCTGAAAAAATAGCTTACAAAATTAGTAAAGCAGGTTACGGAGTCATCACAGGCGGTGGTCCCGGAATAATGGAAGCAGGAAATAAAGGCGCTCATTTGGGTGGGGGAACTTCGGTAGGACTGAATATTGTTTTGCCTTTTGAGCAGCATTTTAATCCTTATATTGATAATGATAAAAACCTGAATTTTGACTATTTCTTTGTTCGCAAGGTCATGTTTGTCAAGTATTCACAGGGATTTGTTGTAATGCCTGGAGGATTTGGAACCATGGATGAATTGTTTGAAGCAATGACTTTAATTCAAACCAAAAAGATTGGTCGCTTCCCTATAATACTTGTTGGAAGCAGTTTTTGGAGTGGATTAATTGACTGGATCAAAACGGTTTTAATTGAAAAGGAACATACGGTAAATCCAGAAGATTTAAACTTATTAAAAATAGTAGATACCGAAGATCAGGTGGTCGAGGTTTTAGATAATTTCTATAAAAAATACAATTTGAGTCCCAATTTTTAATTGGGATTCAATTGCATTTAAAATTACAATTTGAGCTGATTTTGTTATTCCCATCTATTTAATTTGAATAAACATTGAAATCATTGTTGAAAATTGCGTTTTTAGTTTTCGTATTATTGGTTACAACCAAGCAATACGGGCAACATCATTCTAAAATGACCCTCGAAATCGATAGGGAGAAAAACACAATCAATGTATCTCAGGAATTACAGTTTTTTAATGAAACATCAGATACGCTACAATCCATAATTTTAAACGACTGGACCAACAGTTTTTCTGATAAAAATAGTTTGTTAGCAAGGCGTTTTTCGGATGAATTTGTTCGGAATTTTCATTTGGCGTATCCTAGTGAAAGAGGAAGTACTAAAAATATTACCATCCTTGATGCGAATAATCTATTTGTAAATTGGAATCGTCCATACGGAAATAACGATTTAATAAAAATCAATTTACGAAACAGAATCCTTCCTCATCAAAAAGTAGACTTTCATCTCACTTATGTGGTCAAAATTCCATCGGATGTGTTTACGTCATATGGATACCATAAAAACGGAGGTTTTAATCTTCGAAATTGGTTCTTAACTCCCGCTAGATACGAAAACCATGAATTTGTAAAATACAGTAATGCCAATTTAGATGATGCTGCAAATGCTATTTCTGATTATGATTTGGAACTTCAAATTCCTGCAGACTCCGAAATAAGTACTGATTTGAACGAAATTAAACAAGTTAAATATCCCGAATATAAAAGCTATACTCTAAGTGGAAAAAAAAGACTAGACTTTAGTCTAATTATTGAACCAAAATCGAGTTTTCTTTCCTATAAAAATAATTCCGTTCAAGTAATTACTAATTTGTCGGACACGAAATTA
>CANEZU010000271.1 GCA_947444255.1 Flavobacteriaceae bacterium
ACCACCCGAAGTTAGGTTATCTACTACCAAAGAACCCGAATCGGAGGAGGTAATAAAGAAACCGGCAATTAGAATTACGCCAATAATATTTAGAATAAAAGCGAACGGATAATCTTCAATAAAGACGAACATTGCAGTAGCGATATTATCATTCACGGCATCTGCAATGGTATTGTCCCCCAGCAGTATTTTATGCAAGGCTGTGCTTCCAAAAGCGGAAATCCAGAAAAAAGTTACGATAGAAGGCACTATCAAAACGCCTAAAATGAACTCCCGAACAGTGCGTCCTTTGGAAATACGGGCGATAAACATTCCGACAAAAGGAGACCAGGCGATCCACCATCCCCAGTAGAAAATGGTCCAGGCATTTTGCCAGTTTCCGCCGGTATAACTTTCGGTCCAAGTTGCAATATCTAGAAAACCCGAGAAATAACTCCCTGTATTTTCAACGAAGGATTGAAAAATAAAAATCGTTGGCCCCAGCAATACGACGATCGCCAAAAAAAGCACTGCTACTCTCATGTTCCATTCACTCAGTACTCTTACCCCTTTATCTACTCCTAATACCACTGAAATAGTAGCAATCAGGGTAATACCGGCAATTAATAAAATTTGGGTTTGTACCCCGGGATCAACTGCGAACAGGTGATTTAGTCCTGCTGCTATTTGCTGAACCCCCATTCCAAGGGAAGTGGCTAGACCAAACAAAGTAGCCAGTACAGCGAAGATATCGATGGCATCACCAATTCTTCCGTAAATTCGATCCCCTAAATAAGGGTAAAAAATTGAACGGATTGTAAGAGGAAGACCCCGGGAATAGGTAAAATAGGCCAGTGATAATCCAACCAAAGCATAGACCGCCCATGCGTAAAAACCCCAGTGAAGGAAGGTAAATTTCATTGCCTCCTTGGCTGCTTCGGCCGTACCACCTTTGGCCATAGGAGGGCTGAGAAAATGATAAACGGGTTCGGAAATACTCCAAAACAACAAACCAATACCCATTCCCGCACTAAAAAGCATGGCGAACCAAGAAAGCGTTTTGAATTCGGTTTTTGCATTTTGCCCCCCAATTCTTAGGTGGCCAAATTTACTGAAGGCCAGATAAATCATAAATATCAGAAAAACATTTACGCATAAAATATAAAACCAACCGGCCTTGTTTGCTACAAATTCCTGGGTTGCGGTAAAAAATTGTTCGGTCCCTTCTTTAAACATAAGGGTCAAGGTGATGATGATGATAATGATTATCGCCGAGGTGAAAAACACGGGCCCATTCACTTCCAATCCAAAAATGGATTTCTTCTCGTCACTTCTTATAATCTTTTTAGCCATAAAGCTTTTTGTTTTTTAATTTAATTTAATTTCTCTGTGCGTATGAAACACTCCCTGCTATTCCAACTTTAAAAATAGTAACCAATATTAATGTTAAACCTGGCTTCCCATTTGGCATCGGGATTCCCTATGGCGAAATCGTCTACAAAATTTCCGCCCAACCAAGAGTGGTTGTAACCCGCGGCATAATCAATATAGGTATATACGCTTCCGGCAGTAACCAAAACTCCGGTTACATTCTGGTAAGAATCTGTAAAACCGGGCGTTTTTTTCTGCATATAAGCAAAGTCATTGTAAAACTGCAAGTTTGAAATAGGTCCCCATTTAACAGGAACCGCTCTGGCGATTCCAAAAGAATAGATATTAAAATCGGCTGCCACTTCATAAGGAGCGCCATAGGCCGCCATGGTCACCACATTCCTAGATACTCCAAGGGCATTTATCGGATTGTTGGAAGCCGAAATAAATTGTGCTTTCCCATTCCAATTTCCATTGTTTATTTCGTAATGCGCGGCAAAAGCAGCATGATTTCCTATTTCTTCGGTATCCAGATTATAAAGGCCACCGTATTCTAAGGAAACACCGAATTTACTTTTGGTTTCTTCGCCGAATTTATAGGCGATTTTACCGTTAAATTGATTTACTTCTTTGTTACGACCCGCGATATCATAGGAATAACGGCTTGCAGAAACTTCTGAATTGTTTCCAAATCTTAACTCTTCGGCGTTTTTAAAGAAGGCGAGTTGGTATTCTAATTTTTCTCCGGTATGGCTGTATTTAATCCCCATATCATGATCGTCTTCGAGCCCTACATAATAGGTCAGATTGAAGAACCAGTTGTGGGAGTTGTACTGTTGGATCCCAAAAGGAACCTGAGTTAAGCCCAGCTGAATTTGATTCTGCTCATCAAAATTGTAAGCCAGCCAACCTTGTTTTAGAAAGCCACCCCCGTTTTCATTCGAATACAAACGGTATTCGGCATTCAGGTGTATTCCTTTGAAAGCCGCATCAGCATTGATTCGGAACATATCGTAACCCAAATCGCCACCTCTTTTTTTCTGTCCTTCTTTCCAGGAAGACAAATTGTAATTGTAACGCAGGGCACCCCCTATTTTGAGTTCGGGTTTGTCTTGAGCTAGTGTGGGAAATCCGGCTAGCAAGCCAAGAATTGCCAGTAAAAAAGTTTTTAATTGTACTAATTGCGTAATTTTTTCTAACATTTTGTTTTTAAAAGTTTATAAATAGGGATTGCTAATGGCTATAAGCCAAGGCAAGTATTTGAAAAAACTTAAAGGAGTAAATGATTAAAGGACTTTAATCAACATCAACCTGTTTTGGTGAGAAGCAGTCTTCAGAAAGTAATTATTTGGGGGTGCAAAAGTAGTCGTAAAGTGAGGTAAAAATACTACAACAATGGTTAAATAAAGGTTAATGGAAAGAAGAGGGGTTTGGGAAATACAGTGTCAATGAAATATAATCTTCTAAGATCTTCGTTTCTTGTTTTTTGAAAGACTTTTCTACTCCAATTGTTGAGCTTGTTTGCGAGCCATTACTAAGGTAACAGGCAATTGCTTGGATAGTTGTTCCAAACCTAAGTTTGCTCTTTCCTGAAATGGTTTTGTTTTTCTAGTTGTCTATTAGTTGATTCTGCGAAAGATTTTTAAGGTTGCATTTTTGGAGTGGTTAGAGTTTATTTTTTTTGTTTCGTTTGGTATTGCTATCCATTTTACCATATTACTCTTTTATAAGTGCTTTTCGCATTATTATACGTATCCATTCTGGTGCTAACTTGATGTCGTGTTCCAGTCGATAAGGTTCTTCTTTTTTGAGTTGTTGAAGGATGATTTCTATTTCTTTTTCTGTTGCATTATCTTTTCCTATTTCCTTTAATGCCTGAATGACTAAACTACTTATTTTGCCAATAGCTGAAAGGTTTTTTGGAACCGTGTTTTTGAAGAGGATTTTTCTTCTACCCAAATCAATTTTTCTTTTGGCACCATCGGTCAGGTACACTACATTTATAGGCACTTGAGTAGAAAGACCTAATGCGTTTAGAGCCAAACTGCCGGTTGGTACAATACGGGCTTTGTCTCTTTTGGCAATGGCTTCTGTGCTGGGTTTAATCAATCCCAAAATAGGGTTTTTTTCCAGACGAGCATAAATGCC
>CANEZU010000272.1 GCA_947444255.1 Flavobacteriaceae bacterium
GTTTGGAAATTGAGAATTGTTGACTCTAAACTTCAGAATGTTGGAGTTTTAAATAATTGGAGTATTACATTTGGAGCAGATTCAGCAGATCCAGCTGTTTTTTCAACTACAAATTTGCCTATCGTAAATATAAATACTAATGGAGGTACTATTGGAGATTCTTCTATCCATGCGAGTATGCAGATAATTGACAATGGTGCTGGATATATGAATACTATAACCGATACACCGAATGACTATAATGGAAATATTTCGATAAATTACCGGGGTCATTATTCGCTTTGGTTACCACAAAAGCCATATAAGATTACAACCTTAGATTCCGTTTTTGTTAATCAAAATGTTTCTATACTTGGTATGCCCGTTGAACACGACTGGATTTTTATTCCAAATTATAATGATAAAGTATTTATGCGAAACACATTATCTCATAAAATTTTTTCTGAAATGGGAAATTATGCTGTTCGAACTAAATATTGTGAGGTGGTTGTAAACGGAAGTTATCAAGGAATATATTTACTTGCAGAAAATATAAAGCGAGATAAAAATCGAGTTGCCATTTCAAAATTGGAGATAAATGAAAACACGGGGATTGATCTAACAGGAGGGTATATAATAAAGAATGATTACTGGAGTGGTGGCGATAGTTGGTTGCTAAATTATCACCCCATTGATCATCCAGATATAGATGTACATTTAGTATACGATTATCCAAAACCAGAGGATATAACCACAGAACAACAAACGTATATTAAGACTTATATAAATGATTTTGAAACCGCTTTATATAGTACAACTTATGCTTCGCCAATTAATGGTTACAGAAAATATATAGATACGAATTCATTTATAGACTATTTTATTGTAAATGAATTGTCTCGAAATATTGATGGATTTAAAAAAAGCAGTTATTTTAATAAAGATAAAGACCTAACAACGGGTATTTCAAAATTAAAAGCAGGACCTGTTTGGGATTTTGACTGGGCTTGGAAAAACATTAATGAATGTTATTTTAATGCTACAGATGGCTCAGGTTGGTCTCATACTATAAATGATTGCGGGAATGTAGGATCTCCGGGATGGTTTGTACGCCTGATGCAAGACCCGAGTTTTCAATCTGAATTGTATTGTAGATGGATTAATTTAAGAAAAACTAATTTGAGTACTGCTTTGCTCTTTAAGTATATAGATGATACGGCTTTATATTTAGACAATGCTCAAAAGCGCCATTTTGTAAAATGGGGAAATTTGGGACAGAATACAGGAACGCCTGAAGTAGAAATGGATCCAACAACTTTTGCTGGTCAGATCACTAAATTTAAAAGTTGGATAACAAAACGATTATCGTGGTTAGATTCTAATATAGCAGGAGATATAAGCGACTGTTCTATGTTATCAATACAAGACACAGAAATTAACGGATCTAAATTGGTACTTTATCCTAATCCTGCAAAAGAGTATTTTATAATTCAGATACCAGATTTTATCCAAAACGTGGCTGTTGATATAAGTATTATCGATGTGCTTGGAAAAACTATTAATCAGTTTCGTGCCCATAAAAGTGATGAAAGAATCAATGTGGTTAATTATGAGAAAGGAATCTATTTTGTGAAAGTTAAATACCTGAATAAAGTATTTCAATCTAAGCTTATTATAGAATAAGCCAGTTAGTTTTTTATTCTACTAACACGATATCTTGAAATGTAGTTTTTGATTTTTTTTTAAGTGTTAAAACCTGATTCTAACTGTTTTTTTTAACCAGTTAAAATTTAACAAAAAAATACGGCTCGTCAAACTACTTCCTACTTTAAAACAGCTTCTTTTTTAACCAAATTCGGACAGGCTCATCGTAGAGTTTTAAACTGGCGTAGGCCACTAGGATGCAGGATCCGAAAGTGAGTATGCCTATGGGCAGCGCATCCATAAGTGAAATTTTATGATCGGCTACCCAACCCGTATAGATGTAAATTATAGGATAATGTGTTATGTAAATGGGATAGGAGATATCGCCAAAGAATTTGCTGGTCGCTTTGGTAAAATTAGATCGAAGTTCGCCACTAGCCCCTAAGAAAACAATCAGTGGAAATACTATAATAACGGCAAAGGCTTCATAAAGACCATTCATCCAGCGATTATCGTCTCCGCCAAATCGAGGAATAGCTAGGACTATTATTAATAGTAGGCTGCAGTAGAAGAATGCATTTTTTATTTGCATCAGTTTCCCGATGCGACACAATAGTAAACCGGCAAAGAAGGGATACATCATCCTTGTAAAACCAATATGAATTTGCTCCAGGTTCAATGCCCATCCACCGATAAGATCGCCGTTAGCATTTGTAAGCACCAAATGGATTAGAACGCAAGCCCAAAAGAACACGAAAATCGAAAGGACTGTTTTTGAAAATTTCCGTACAAAGAGCGCATATAGAATATTGGCGATGTATTCATAAAACAAGGACCAGCCCGGGCCATTTAAAGGGTGCATTTCTGTCCAACCCCTAATATCCATTGAAATAGGGACGGGAAGTAGGGTAAATCCAATCACCATAATCAGCAGCATTTTCCATACGGGAACTTCATGGATCGTAGGCCATAAAACGGAATCCTGAAAATAAAAAAGGAGGGCACCGATTATCATCCCCATGACCACCATGGGTTGGAGTCGGAGCAGTCGCCTTTTGAAAAAGTCGGTAATCGACATTTTCTGCCAGCGATCATCATAGGCGTAAGCAATTACAAAACCGGAGAGCAAAAAGAAAAAGTCGACGGCCAGATAACCGTGGTTGATGATCTGGTCTAAAGGACTAGTGGCGTGGGCTTCACAAATGTGAAAAGCAACAACCATAAGGGCTGCCACTCCACGTAATCCATCTAATATTGGGTAATGTGGTTTTGCGGTTATTTCTGCTATTTTCATATATATTCTTCGGAAAATTTATAATTTGGTGGTCAATAGTTCATTAGTTTTAGTAGTATTTAGATATTTAGAAAACCAATCAAGGTAGCGAATATAGCGATCTTTTTCATAACTCGGCACGGCAAAACCGTGATTTTGTCCCGGATATATAATGAGTTGGGTAGGAACGCCAAGGGATTTAAGGGCCTGATACATTTGCTCACTACCTACAGCCGGAACATTAAAATCTTTTTCACCAACCATATATAGAGTAGGTGTTTTAATTTTATTGACATTTAAAAAAGGATAGGATACCTTCATCCATTTTTTGATATTTTCCCAAGGGAGTCCTAATTCGGTTTCATACTGAATCGTATATTGATCGGAGCCATACATGGATAATTGCATGGCACTACCTGCACCACTTGTAGCTGCTTTAAAACGGGAATCGGAAGCGGTAATGTAATCGGTAAGAATACCGCCATAACTCCATCCCCCGATTGCCAATTTATCGGGATCTGCTTTTCCAGTTTTGACCAGATAATCTACAGCACCCAGTAAATCTTTCACTTCTTTA
>CANEZU010000273.1 GCA_947444255.1 Flavobacteriaceae bacterium
AGTCCCTGCTTCTTCCACTTTTGTATGTGTGGCATCATCTGTCCAAATGATTTGTTGAAATCCTTGTTCATTTGCTAATTTTGTAGGATAAAACTGTGCAGCATAATTTCCAGCAGCTTTTGCAGCACCAATTCCACCATTAGCAGCACGACTGAAATGCTCCGCAATAAGTACTTTTACTTCTCCTGAATAATAGGATTTTGCGGGAGAAAGTATAATCATAAAACGATACTCTGAAGAAGGTGCGGCAATAACACCAGGTCCAGTAGCAATCATAAAAGGTCTGATATATAATGAATTTTCAAGGCCTTTCTTAACCCAATTTCTATCTAAATCGATTAATTGAAATAATCCATTCATGAAAATATCTTTCGGAACATCAGGCATAGCTAATCTTTCGGCAGAATGATTAAAACGTTCAAAATTTTGTTCAGGACGAAAAAGATGAATTTCATCATTTGCATCTTTGTAAGCTTTCATACCTTCAAAAATAGCTTGACCATAATGAAATACTTTTGCGGATGGATCTAATAAGAAAGGTTCATATGGCTTTATTTGTGGCTTTTGCCAGCTTCCATCTTTATAATCACAAATGAACATGTGATCCGTAAATATCTCCCCAAAAGTTAAGTTTTCAAAATCAACTGATTCGATTTTTGATTTGGAAACCGCTTTGATATCGATTTCGGTTATTGTATTTGAACTCATTATAAGTTTATTTTTAAATGATAAATTAAATTTAAAAAACTGTAAATCAGTATATTGCAATTTTTTAATTTGCCTTTATTGTATTCTACTAATATTAAGCTAAAATAATAAATTTCAAGGTTCTATTGATGTTAAATTAAATAAATATCTCCTTTTTTGGTTTATTTAGCATAATCACGGTTTATTTTATTAATTTGATAATTTGATGGGCTTATTATGACAAATCAATTATCAATTTATATTTTTTTGTAATTTTCCAATTCTAATTTTGACTAATCACACTTATAAATATAATCATTTTTTAATTTAAAAATTAGTAATAAATGATCCATTTGTTACTTTTACAAAAAATATATAGATTTCAAGTATGAAACGAGAAATAATTCAAACATCTGATGGGTCAACAACTATTCATTTACCAGATTGGGATGAGAATTATCATTCAAAACATGGAGCAATTCAAGAAGCTAAACATGTGTTTATTAAAAATGGGTTATCCTTATTTTCAGATCAATTTATTTCAATTTTAGAAATTGGTTTTGGAACTGGTTTGAATGCTTTTATAACTTTTTTAGAATCTAAAAAACAAAATTTAGAAATTGACTATGTTGGCGTAGAGGCCTATCCTATATCAACTGAAGAAGTTGCTGCTATGAATTATGTTGATGAATTGGAGGCACCAGACTTTATTTCAATATTCAAGGAACTGCATTTCTCTAAATGGGAAGTTAAAAATATCCTTGCAAAAAATTTTTCATTGACAAAAAGAAAACAATTTTTTGAAGCAATTGAGGATGTTGAACAATTCGATTTAATTTATTTTGACGCTTTTGGTTTTAGAGTTCAACCTGAATTATGGAGTACTGCTATTTTTCAAAAAATGTATGCTGCTTTAAAGCCAAATGGTGTATTAGTTACTTATGCAGCTCGAGGAGTTGTAAAAAGAAGTATGATTGAAGTTGGTTTTACTGTAGAGAAACTTGCGGGACCTCCAGGAAAACGGGAGATGTTTCGGGCAACGAAAGTTAATTAACAATAAAAAGTTTTAAATTAACGTTTACTTAGTAATTCAAAATATTTTTTTAATTAAATTTGATTCAGGAATATAATAAGTTATTACATCAAATAAATCATTTCATTATGAAGAACTCATTGTATTACTATACCAAAAGCATACTTGAAACAGTTAGTTTTGATCCTCAACTTTTTTGTAAAGAATTAAAAAAAGCATTAAAATTGTTACTTCCTTACGATGTTGAACTATTAACGGAATGGCTTTTATCTTACACAACAGAAAAACCAGAATTAAGACTTTGTCTTGTGTTTGTAAATAAATAAAATTAGAAGAAGCTTCATGATCTTCTTTTTTTATATTTTGAAATAATCTTAAATTTTTTACGATATGCCAAGATTAAGTTATGAATATACAAAATCTGTTCTTGAAAGAGTAAGTTTCGATTCGACTCTTTTTTATAAAGAATTAAAAAAAGCTATAGGTAATTTATTACCCTATGAAGTTGAATTATTGAAGAAATGGTTACTAAATTTCACCTCAGAAAAACCAGAATTACAAGAATATGATAGCATATTAAATCCATAAAACAATTTATTTTTTTGCAATCGGACTGATTATTTGTACATTTTGAAAAACTATAGCGCCTTTTACGACCCCGGCGATAGTTGATCTTAGAGCATCAATAATTTGAATTTTAAGCTCTGTTTTAGGGAAAATTAAACTAACTTCCCTTGCTGGTTTTGGTTCTTTAAAATTTCGTAATTTCAATTTATCCTTTTCTTTTAAATCTAAAGTATGTAAATAGGGAAGTAGCGTTGTGCCTAATCCTTCATCAGCTAATTTTATTAAGGTTTCAAAACTACCGCTTTCTATTTGAAAACGATTAAATTCATTTTTACTTACGTTTTTACATAAATTTAATATTCCATCTCTGAAACAATGACCGTCTTGTAAAAGTAATATTTCATCAATATCTAAATCATCTATTTCAATTTCATCCTTTGCGAACATCTTATTTGTTTCTGGAATATACGCAACAAAAGGTTCATAGTATAAAACAATTTCTTTTATTTTTTCGTCTAATAATGGAGTTGCTGCAATAGCCGCATCAAGATGGCCATTTTTGAGGCGGATTATTATTTCATCAGTATTTAATTCTTCAATAATGAGTTTAACTTTTGGATATTTTCTTATAAAATTATTCAAAAACATGGGTAAAAGTGTAGGCATTATCGTTGGAATAATTCCTAAACGAAATTCACCTCCAATAAATCCTTTTTGCTGTTCAACAATATCTTTTATACGATCTGCTTCGTTTACAATATTCTTTGCTTGATTGACTATTTTTTGTCCAATATCGGTTAGTTGAATTGGTTTTTTACTTCTATCAAAAATCAATATTTTCAATTCATCCTCTATTTTTTGAATTTGCATGCTCAATGTTGGTTGAGTAACAAAACATTTTTCTGCTGCCAGGGTGAAGTTTTTATGTTCGGCTACGGCCAACACATATTGTAATTGTGTAATTGTCATTATATAGATATTTGTTACAAATTTAGTAAAACTATAACTTTTAATTATAGTGATTTGATTAAAGTTATATTAAATTTACAGGATTAAACATTTATTAAAAATAATATCATGAAAACCAATATTTTAGGATTACCAGTAAAAGAATCAGAATTAATTGTGACCGAACTAAATATATTATTATCAAATTATCAAACCTATTATCAA
>CANEZU010000274.1 GCA_947444255.1 Flavobacteriaceae bacterium
ATCGGAAGACGTACTCTATTTCCCCAAAGAGATTGATGTTCGGGCCAATTGGGATGTAGAACAAGTGTTTAATCTATCACCCTAAAAGAATCTCTATCCCTAAGAAAGCCCAGTTTTTTTCTTGTTTCGAGCATCCTTTCTTTATCCAATTCAGCAATAAAAATACCTTCTGTTTCCGTAGGTTCGATAAGATAATTACCCAGAAAATCAACTACTTGAGAATGTCCAGTATATTCATGATTGTTTTCGTCTGGGCCAATTCTGTTCACGCCAATCGTATAACACATATTTTCCACGGAACGCGCTTGCAATAAAATATCCCAGGCATTAATTCGAGGTTTTGGCCAATTGGCAACATAAATCAACAAATCATAATCTTCGGTATTTCTGGAAAAAACCGGGAAACGCAAATCGTAACAAACTTGAGGACAAATTTTGAATCCTTTGTATTCGATTATTAGCTTGTTACTGCCTTGGGTGTAGCTTTTATCTTCGCCAGCAAGTGTAAATAAATGTCTTTTATCATACTGTTGAATTTCCCCTGATGGATGAACGAAAAGGAGTCTGTTGTAATAACTTTCGTTTTCCTTGATGATTAAACTACCCGTAATTGCTAAATCTTTTGATTTTGCCAAATCCTTTAACCACCTAATCGTATCGCCTTCCATGGTTTCGGAAAGTCCTTCTGGATGCATCGTAAAACCCGTTGTAAACATTTCTGGAAGTACAATCAAATCTACTTTCTCTTTAATAGAATTGATTTTTTCGTGGAAATAATTTCGGTTTTCTATTGGATTTTCCCAATTTAAAGGAGATTGAATTAGCGCTACTTTCATTTCAAATTATTATTTTTTAAAACAATGCCTATTTTAGGTTAAATGTCTTTGATTATCAGAACGAAAACTATTCATTGCAGGAGCAAATAAATCAATTAGTTGATTTATTTCTATTTTACTAAAATACTAAAATTAAAATCATGAGAACAACATTCCTAGTATTCCTTTTCTCTTTTTCGTTAATTGGTCTAGCCCAAGAAAAATCAGGAGCCCAACAATTTTGGGAAAATCTTCAAAAACATTGTGGTAAATCTTATGAAGGCGAAATAAAGGAAGGCCCTGCAAACGATGATTTTCGTGATAAAAAACTAGTAATGCAGGTTCGTTCCTGTAGCGAAAACGAAATTCGGATTCCGTTTTTTGTAGGCGAAAACAAATCTCGAACGTGGGTTTTAACTTATGAAAAGGACCGAATTCTTTTGAAACACGATCACCGTCATGAAGATGGTTCTGAAGATAAAGTAACACAATATGGTGGAAAAACAACTAATTCAGGCACTGCTAATTTTCAGTTTTTTCCTGCCGATCAGGAAACTTATGAATTAATTCCACGTGCGGCTTCAAATATCTGGTGGGTTACGCTAGATGAAAAAGTATTTAGTTATAATTTAAGACGTATTGGTTCTGAAACTGTTTTTTCGGTATGGTTTGATTTAACAAAAACAGTTGAAAATCCTTCTGTACCATGGGGTTGGGTTGATTCGGTTAATTAAAGAATCCTTAGATTGTCATTTAAATAAATAAGGGTAAGAATCCCATAAATTCTTACCCTTATTTACTTATATACCATAATTGGATTTTGAAAAGATCCTTTAAAAAACTAAAGTTTGAATAGCATGTGGTAAAATCGAAACTTCCGTTGCTTTTGTTCCAATACACAAATTGTATTTTACTGTTTTAGCGCTTTGATTCATCACAACCGTCACTACTTTCCCGTCAGGGTTTAGAAAAGAAGTGGTTAACAATTGGCTTCTACTGGAAACACTACTGATTCTTTTGGCCTCTTTTGCAATGAATTTTGAAAAATGTCCAATATAATAATAACTCGGTGTATAGATTAATTCTCCAGATTTTGAATCAGCATGAATGGGTGCGAAACAAAAATTGCCAACATGATTCGGTCCTCCATTTTCATCCAAAAGAATGTTCCAATCTGTCCAACCCACGGTTCCATTGTTAAAATCATTAATCATAGAGCGACCGTAACGCTCTCCATTAGCCCATAACTGGTATTTTTTAGCATCAAATCGCTCTACACAACCTTCGGTGAAAAGTAAATTTTTATCCGGATACATCTCGTGTACTTTCCCAACATTTTCAAACATCGGATCTCCACCACTCCAGTTTTCGTACCAGTGAAAACCTATCCCCCAGACATATTTATTGGCTTCGGCATCATCTAAAATAGTACTTGCCCGTTGCGATAACAAATCTCTGTTGTGATCCCAAACTGTAATTTTTTTATCTCCAAGACCGGCTTTTTGTAGTGTAGGCCCTAAATAATTTTTTAAGAAATCCCGTTCCTCTTCCGCAGTAAAAATACAAGATTCCCATTTTTGAGTGGCCATTGGTTCATTTTGAATCGTCAAACCCCAAACTGGAATACCTTCTTTCTCGTAGCTTTTTATGAACTTGACATAATAGTTGGCCCAAGATTGGTAAAATTCAGGTACTAATTTTCCGCCTTTCAACATGTTTTTATTGTCTTTCATAAATGCGGGTGGACTCCATGGCGTTACATAAAAACTAACTTTTCCAGCGATAGCGATAGCTCGTTTAATCATTGGAATTCTATATTTCTGATCGTGATCAATAGAAAATGTTTTCAACTCTTTATCGCCTTCTTCGATATACGTATAACTCGCAGAGCTAAAATCACAACTGTGAATATTGGTTCTAATTATGGAATAACCAATCCCTTTGTCTTTACTGAAATAGGCATTTAATACTTCTTGTTGTTTCTCTTTAGACAAACCTGCAAAAACCTCGGCACTAGCGTCGGTTATAGCTCCACCGATTCCGAGAAAATTTTGGAATGTTTTCCCAGGATTTACGAATATGGAGGTTTGAACCTCAGTAGGCTGACTTAAATCGGAAAAAACCAAATTATCTGTTTTCGAAATCCTTAAATCAGTGCTATCAGCCGTAGTATAAACCGTTAGCATTTTATCTTTTGTTGTGAATGGCTTCGCTTGTGCTTTCTTTTTTTGTTGCGAAAAAGAAAGAAAAGAAAGCATAATAAATGCAAGTATTAGTATTTTCTTCATGTTTAAATTATAGGTTATTATTTTTGCCAAATATAAGTTCCAACGGAGCCACTTCCTAATGAAGTACTAACCCATTTTCCATTAAATTTAATATTAAATGTTTCGGTATTAGCACCATCGTTTTCTACTATTAACACTTTCTTCCCATCAGGGGTTTTAAATGCTACATTATTAAGATTTCCAACTAAATTACTAGCAATTCTGACCGATCCCATCGGAACAAATTTAGAGGCATGAGCAACAGTATAATATCCCACATTTCGAATAAAACTATCCGTTCCTGTGATGGTTAAAGCTCCTTTACAAGTATTGCAACCGCCCGGCGTATAAGGCCCAAAAGCAGCATTA
>CANEZU010000275.1 GCA_947444255.1 Flavobacteriaceae bacterium
AGAAACCCGAAATAACAACCTGGTTTTTGACTATATTCAGAACAATGCACAATTATATGGTGGCGAATTTGGTGTTCATTTTCATCCGCATCCCTTGGATTGGTTGCACTTCGAAAGCACTTTTGAAACGGTTACTGCCAAAAAACAAAATGGCGACTACCTGCCTTTGATTCCGGCTAATAATTGGAACAATACACTAAGAATCGAGTTTGATATTCCAAACTACTTGACTAAAGCCTATGCGAGCCTAAATGTATCAGATACTTTTAGCCAAAAAAACACAAGTGGTTTTGAAACTAGATCCAGCGGTTATACGCTGACCAATTTTAGTTTTGGTGGAACGGTGCATATTACGAAAGCTATTTTTGATGTAAATTTAAATGCCAACAATCTTTTTGACCTGCGTTACATAGCCCATTTATCCCGTCTAAAAACCGATGGTATTCCTAATATGGGCCGAAATATAGTGCTGGGAATTAATTTTAACATCTAAACAAATGTTAAACCACTGAATCACATAAGGCTTTGTATTTATAAACGGCCTATTTATGTGTGAACTAACAATTATCTAATGAAAAATAGTATAGTAATAATGGCAGTAACTTCTTCGATTGCTTCCTTTGGCCAAAACCAAAAATCGGACGCAATCACCTACCCCGAAACTAAGAAAACAGAAACAATTGACACCTATTTTGGAACCAAAGTAAATGATCCTTATCGGTGGTTAGAAGATGATAAATCTGCCGAAACAGCTTCTTGGGTAAAAGCCGAAAATGCCGTGACTTTTGATTATTTATCTAAAATTCCTTTTAGAAAATCCATCAAAGAACGCATGGAAAAATTATGGAACTACGAAAAATTTTCAGCTCCATTCAAAGAAGGAAACTATACTTATTTTTATAAAAATAATGGTCTTCAAAACCAATCGGTTTTATACCGTACCGATAAATCCGGCAAAGAAGAACTCTTTTTAGATCCTAACACCTTTTCAAAAGATGCAACTACCTCCCTGGATGCGGTAAGTTTTTCTAAAGATGGGTCTTTGATTGCCTACTCGGTTTCTAAAGCTGGAAGTGATTGGAGAACCGTAGTTTTCATAAATGCTGAAACAAAGAAAGAAATTGACAACCAACTTATTGACGTAAAATTTAGTGGTCTTTCCTGGAAAGGGAACGAAGGTATCTTCTATTCCAGCTATGAAAAACCAAAAGGGAGTGAGTTATCAGCAAAAACTGACGAGCATAAATTGTATTTTCACAAATTGGGTACCGCTCAAAAAACAGATGCTGTGATCTTTGGTGACAAAGAAAAACGCCGCTATATCGGTGGAAGTGTATCAGAGGACGATCATTATTTATTCATTTCTGCCGCCAACTCTACTTCTGGAAATGAACTGTATCTAAAAGATCTAAGCAAACCCGAATCGGCGATTGTTCCCATAGTGAGTAATTTTGACTTTGATGTTAATGTGATCGATAATTTAGGATCCAAATTATACATTCTTACTAATATAAATGCTCCAAACAAACGAGTCGTAACTGTAGATGCCAACAATCCAAAACCCGAAAACTGGAAAGACTTTATTGCGGAAACCGATAATGTTTTGTCTCCTTCTACAGGAGCCGGATATATTTTCGCCACCTATATGAAAGACGCTATTTCGCTTGTGAAACAATACGATTATAACGGAAATTTCATTCGGGAAATTGAGCTACCCGGAATTGGAACTGCTTCTGGTTTTGATGGTAAAACTAAGGATGCCGAATTGTATTTTTCCTTTACGAACTATACCACGCCAGCAACTATTTATAGTTTCGCTCAAAAAGAAGGCAAGTCAGCAGTCTATAAAAAACCAACAGTAGACTTCAAAAGTGAAGACTATGTATCTACTCAAGTATTTTATGCTTCCAAAGATGGAACTAAAATCCCGATGATTATAACCCATAAAAAAGGCCTGATATTAAACGGGAATAACCCAACGATTTTATACGGTTATGGCGGTTTCAACATTAGCTTGACGCCAAGTTTTAGCATTGCCAATGCCGTTTGGTTGGAAATGGGCGGAATATATGCTGTTGCCAATATGCGTGGTGGTGGTGAATATGGAAAAAAATGGCACGATGCCGGTACCAAATTCAAAAAGCAAAATGTGTTTGATGATTTCATCGCTGCTGCCGAATATTTAATAGCCCAGAAATACACATCTTCCGATTTCTTAGCCATCAAAGGAGGATCAAACGGAGGTTTATTAGTAGGTGCAGCCATGACGCAAAGACCTGAATTGATGAAAGTAGCACTGCCTGCTGTGGGGGTTATGGATATGTTGCGCTACCATACTTTTACAGCTGGAGCTGGATGGGCTTATGACTATGGAACTGCCGAAGATTCTAAAGAAATGTTTGATTATATTAAAGGCTATTCACCGGTTCAGAATGTAAAAGCCGGAACAAAATACCCGGCAACACTAGTAACTACAGGTGATCATGATGACCGTGTGGTTCCAGCCCACAGTTTTAAATTTGCTGCTGAATTACAAGCAAAACAAGCAGGAACGAATCCAGTTTTAATTCGCATTGAAACCAATGCAGGTCATGGCGCTGGAAAACCAGTCTCTAAAACTATTGAAGAAGCCTCCGATATACAAGCCTTTACTCTATATAATATGGGATTCAAGGCTTTGCCTAAATAAAAAACTTCAGACTACAAAAAAAGCAGACTAGTAAAAATTAGTCTGCTTTTTTTCTTTCAACCAAAACCAATAACCTCTGATTTTGTAATTAGTGAGGTACAAAAGGATTATTTAATTATTTGCTTAGTAGGAAGTACATTTCCAAAATTTAAAATCTTTATTCAATGCAATTCCTTTTTCAATAGTGATAGTATTTGAATCGAAGTTTAAGTAAACATCCTCTGGCATCACTAAATAGGTATTTACAGGTAATTCAATTGCTAACTCTCCATCTATTAAGGTTGCATGAATACTAGTTGCTTTTAATTGTTCGAAATCGCCATTGCCAAGATTTTCGAAATCAGATTTAATTATAAAATAAATTTCACCATTATAATTAGTATATAATTGTATTCTGGAACTTTCATCAATTATGGGCATACAATCACCACTTCCATGTTTTATAGTTCCATAAACACCCATTGTTATTTTTGGAATTGGATTAGCATCTTTCTCACAACTGCTGATAGTGAATGATGAAAATATCAATAATATTAAAAGTATAGGTTTCATCGTGTATAGAATGTTTTTTTATAGTAACTTTTAGATCATTTGATTTTTGTGATAAATTTTTTTAAAGAACGTACAGACTTAGAATCACAGACTAGTTTAAAATAGTCTGGTTTTATTTTGTCTTAAAACTTATCCCTACTTCTTATAATCCAAATCTCCAATATAACGCATCCGTTTTACAATGCTATTTTTTCTCTTGCTGATATAA
>CANEZU010000276.1 GCA_947444255.1 Flavobacteriaceae bacterium
AATCGGAAAAATGATAGTTTGCAAAATGGTTTTCTAAAGGAAGTAAACACTTCCCAATCCTTTTATGTGAAATCAAAATTGATTCAAAATGAAAAAAGCGATTTAGCCGTTTTCCTTAACTACCGAAACCTAAAATTTGTAGATCCGATAAGAACGAATGAACCTTCCCTGAATTCCAGAATCCTTTACAATTCTCGATTTTTTGATCAATTGATTCAAACTAGTTCTGCTTACGAAACCAGTTCTGGAACAATCCCCCAACAAGAATTTACCTATCTCGAAGTCCCCGTAGGACAAGGTGTTTATACCTGGAACGATTATAACGGCAATGGGATTCAGGAATTACAGGAATTTGAAATTGCACCCTTCGTAGATCAGGCAAAATACATTCGTATCTTTTTGCCCAATCAGATTTACTTAAAAACACACCAGAATAAGTTTTCAGAATCCATAACTCTGAATCCCAATCAATGGCAAAATCAAAAAGGTATCAAAAAACTATTGTCCTATTTCTACAATCAAACTTCCTATTTAATCGATCGGAAAATAGAGCGTAAAGGCAATAATTTCGACCTAAATCCCTTTAATACTAATGATGAAAATATGCTGGGATTGAATACTAATTTTAGAAATAGTTTTTTTTACAATCGTGGCCGACAAAAAAATTCTGTTATATACACCTATCTGAATAATCGTACAAAATACCTTTTATCTGTTGGTTCACAGGAAAGTAAAAACAGTTCACACCAATTTCAATATCAACATTTATATCAAAAAAGTTGGCTACTTGGGCTTACGTCAAAAACGGTCCGAAGTGAAGCAATTGTAGAAAATTTTGCCGCTCGAAATTTTGTCTTGCAATCCTATCAAATAGCACCAAAACTATCCTATTTGTTTTCTAGAAATGCGAGTTGGGATTTGTTTTACGAATATCAAAATAAAGAAAATAAAATTGGAGATCATGAAACTTTAAAACAAAGTCGACTTGGAACTTCCTTTACCTTTGCAAGTCAAACCAAACTGACTATGAGCGGTGAATTCTCCTTATATAAAAATAAATTCGTTGGCAATGTTTTGTCTCCTGTGGCTTTTCAGATGTTGGAAGGATTACAAGCCGGACAAAATCTAACTTGGAGATTGTTAATCCAAAAAAATTTAACCCAATTTCTAGATATTAATGTGAACTACCAAGGTCGTAAAAGCGAAACCAGTCAGGCGATTCATACGGGCAACGTACAATTAAGAGCTTATTTTTAAATAAAGATTAATTTGTTCTAATTAATTTATAACTTTATGATTATTAATAACTTAATTTAAAATAATCATGATAAATTTAATGTTAATATGCTGCTTATTTTTGTTTTCAACTAGTTTTCACGCACAGCAAACTAAAGTCACTAAACCCAAAACCGAACAAAAAACAAAGGAAAAAAAAGAAAAAGAAGCTACCGAAGAAAAAATCAGCAAATCTAAAAAAGAGGGAACTGAAAAAACCGATAAAATGAAAGGGGAACTTCAGGAAAAAGGATCAAAAGTAAAAAAAGAAGCTGCCGAAAAAGAAAAAAAAGAAAGCGCTAAAGTCAGGGAAACTTATGAAAAACCACCAAAAGTAGCCGATAAAGTTACGGGTGAATACCGAGGAAACAAAGTATATACGGGTCCAAAAGGAGGACGATACTACATTAACAAAAAAGGAAACAAAACCTATTTATATGATGATGAATAGGTTTTATTCTAGTCTAATCCAAAAAAGCAACATCTTAGATGTTGCTTTTTTATTGGTGGAGAATAGTGGATTCTCTATTATGGTTTTTAATCCTAAAATTATGAGTACTTTACGAAGTGTTTAAATATTTTAGTTCTAAAACAGTGCCAATGCACGTCTACAAACAAATTTGAACTTTTGCTAAGAGAGTATTTTATTGCAATTCAACTATAACTTCATTTTTTCGATTAAAAACTTCATAAGGTGCATTATAACCAAAAAAATAAAATCGATTAGAATATTTTATACCTTCAGCATCTAAAGCCGCTTTTAAATTCTGTTTATACTTTTCTATTTTAGTATCATTAGCCCAACCGCTAAAAGTTATCGCTGCAATGGTTTTTTCAGGTTCTTCCTTAAATTCAATACCTGATTGATTAGGCTTAGGAAGCATGTTCTTGTTAAATTTCCTTGGAACCATAAACATCATAGTCATGGAATCCTCTAATGACATCGAGACTGGGGAAGTCATCGCTATTTTTTCATTCCTTTCATTATTTCCAAAAATATATCCTGCTAGAATAGAGAAGCCTTTACTTGAAGAATTTTTATACCCTTTTGTGGAAAGTTTGACTGAGGTAAATAAAGTAGATTCATAACTTCTTATTTCAAATCGCTTATATTTTTTTTTGATGACATAAGGGTATGTTTCAATATTTCTTTGTGCATTTATAAAATAAAGTTGCACACATGCAAACGCTATTAGGATTACAACAAGTACGATAGTTATTGTTTTCATTTTTTTATACTGGTATTTTGATATTTTTATTTGTAATGACGGCCAACTTTATATATGTGTGACAAAATCACACAAAGCCAGCCTATTTTGGATAGATTTGTTTGACAAACGTCATACTTTATTTCAATTCAAATATATCAATAATTCTTTACAAATCAGCAAAATGATTTTTAATTAGTTGGATATTAGCACTTAATGGGATTAGAATAAAAGCTAGCAATAAAGATTACGAGAAGTCTTGGCGAAAGTAAAAAAATATGAATTAATCATCTGTAAGTAGAGGATAATTTTTTACACTCAAACCATAAAAAGTACACTCAAATCTTCCACTTAGATTCCATAAAAAAAGCCTCACATTGCTGTAAGGCTTGGTAGTACTGGTGGAGAATATCGGATTCGAACCGACCACCTCTTGCCTGCCAGGCAAGCGCTCTAGCCAAATGAGCTAATCCCCCAATTATCGGCAAATATACTATTTTCATTTACATAGAAAAGCAGTTTGCTTAAAAAGTCTGTTTTTATTTCAAATATAGATCTGAAAAATATTCCTAATTTAAAGACTTCTGCCAATTCTTAAAATAATAATCTCCATTCCAAACTAATTATGGTATTCAAATAAACCATAAATTCAATCGTTTCGATTCAATATAAAAGGAATGCCTGTCAAGAAAGCAAAGGGAAGTCAATTTTTCACTAAATTTGCCATCAAATATAAAAGTAATGAGTAAAATTAGAATTACCAAACAATTTAGTTTTGAAACGGGTCACGCCCTTTATGGCTATGATGGAAAATGTAAAAATGTTCACGGTCACAGTTATAAATTATCCGTAACCGTTATTGGAACTCCTATTACGGATCGATCGAATGTTAAATTTGGTATGGTAATCGACTTTTCTGATTTGAAAAAAATCGTGAAAGAAGAAATTGTAGACTTATTTGATCA
>CANEZU010000277.1 GCA_947444255.1 Flavobacteriaceae bacterium
ATCATTTTAAAATCCGAATTATTATTTATTGTGACAATCCAATCAGAGCATCAATATTTGAAGCTTCTGGAGAATTCTCAAAAGTTTCTTTGATTTCAGTAAAATATTTTAAAGCGTCTGCTTTATTACCCATAGCTAAACTTGTTTCTCCTGCTTTTAACAAGAAACGAGGTCTTGTAAAATCATTTTTGTTATTGTCAGCCGCTTTCAAATAACATTCTAAAGCTTCTTTAGGTTGATTTTTTTGAGAATAAGCATCTCCAATTGCACCAGTAGCTAATACACCTAAAATAGCATCTTCGGATTTAAATTGTTCTAAAGCAGCAATGGCTTCGGTATATTTACCAATATTCAAATAAGCAATACCTGAGTAATAATGTGCTAAATTTCCTGCATCAGTTCCTGAATATTTATCAGCAATATCTACAAATCCAAATTTACCTTCAGACCCTTTAAGTGACAAATTGTACAAGGAATCACTTGCAACTCCATCAACTGCTTTTTGGAAATTTTGTTGCGCTTCAAACATTTCGTTTGCTGCTTCTTCTTCCTTAGGCTGTTGAATGAACTTTTCGTACAAAACATATCCAACAGTAACTAAAGCGATAGCTGCTACTACTCCAAAAATATATTTTTGGTTTCTCGCAACCCATTCTTCTGTTTTTGATGCGGTTTGATCTAAAGTATTAAATACACCAGCGGTGGTACTATCTTTTTCGTCAACTTTTATATCTTCAACAGATGATGTATCGTCTAATTTTTCTTTTGGAGTTTTATAACCTCTTTTATTGTACGTTGCCATTTAATTTCAATTAGTGAGTCGCAAAAATAAAATTTTTATTCAAATCTAAAAGCCATTTTTATCGATATTTTTCAATAATTTGCACTCGCTTTAAAAAAAAAGCTTAAAAATTTCAAAATTCTCAATATCAGCAAGCCTTTTCAATGTATTTAAAAAAGATTTCTTTATTTAATTATAAAAATTTTTCCGAAGCAAATTTCGAATTTGACACCAAAATCAATTGTTTTGTCGGTAAAAACGGCATTGGAAAAACAAATGTGCTCGATGCAATCTACCATTTGTCTTTTGGGAAAAGTTATTTTAACCCTTTGGCGGTTCAAAATATAAAACACGGGGAAGAGTTTTTTGTTGTTGATGGCGAATTCGAAAAAAACGAACGAACCGAACAAATCGTTTGCAGCCTAAAGAAAGGTCAAAAGAAGATTTTGAAGCGTAATGGAAAACAATACGAAAAATTTTCAGATCATATTGGATTTATTCCGTTAGTTATTATTTCGCCTGCCGATCGTGATTTAATTGTCGAAGGAAGTGAAACTCGGAGAAAATTTGTTGACAGTGTAATATCACAATTAGATACTTCTTATTTATTGGAGTTAATCCAGTACCAAAAAATACTGAATCAGCGCAATGCTTTATTAAAATATTTTGCCTTAAATCAGGTTTTCGAAAAAGACACTCTATCTATATATAATGAACAATTAAATAGTTTAGGACAGCGCATTTTCGAAAAGAGAAAAGAATTTATTACTGATTTTATTCCCATTTTCAACAAGCACCACCAAGCAATTACTGGATCGGAAGAAAAGGTGCAATTAGTATATGAAAGTTCTCTTTTTGAGAAAGATTTATTAACTCTTTTAGAAGAAAATTTATCCAAAGACAGAACTTTACATTTCACGAGTGTAGGAATTCACAAAGACGATCTTTCTTTTGAAATTGATGGTTTTCCAATAAAAAAGTTTGGCTCTCAGGGGCAACAAAAATCATTCTTAATCGCTTTGAAATTGGCACAATTTGAATTTATCAAAAAACAGTCTGGTGTAAAACCCATTTTATTATTTGATGATATATTTGACAAGCTTGATGAAACCCGAGTTGAAAAAATTATTGAAATGGTAAATAATGACACTTTCGGACAGTTATTTATTTCAGATACTCATCCTGAACGTACCGAAGCAATAGTAAAATCAACACATCAGTCTTATAAAATTTTTAACTTATAAATAAAGTGAAATTCGTAAATTAGCTAAAAAAATAAAACAATATGAAACTATATCGTTCCGCCCTCCTAGTCCTTATTTTTATCAGTTTGAGTTGTAAAGGACAAGAAACTAAAAACAGAGAAACAATTGCACCCGCAGTTTTTGCTGAAAAAATAAAAACGGTTCCAAATGCTCAGCTTTTAGATGTTCGGACTCCGGAGGAATTTGCAAAAGAACATATCGACAATGCCGACAATATAAACTGGAATAGTGCTGATTTTATAGCCCAAGTTGGCAAATATGACAAAACAAAACCCGTTTTTGTATATTGCCTTTCTGGCGGAAGAAGCAAACAAGCTGCAGGAAAACTAGAAGAATTAGGATTCACAAAAATATATGAACTAGAGGGTGGAATTTTAAAATGGAATGCTAGTGGTCAAGCAAAAGCAAGTATAAAAACAGAGGGAATGGCTATGACTGAATACAATGCCTTATTGGTTTCTGACAAGAAAATACTAATTGATATCTACGCAAAATGGTGTGCACCTTGTAAAAAAATGGATCCCTACCTTACGAAAATGAAAACAGATCTGGCTAATAAAGTAACCATTATTCGCATTGATGCTGACGCCAACAAAAGTCTACTTAAGGAATTAAAAATAGAAGAACTCCCTACCTTAATTTTATACGAAAAGTCTGCGATTAAATGGACGCATTCTGGATTTATAAGCGAGGAAGATTTAAAAAAACAATTGCAATAATTCAGTATGATATCAAAAGAGAGTCTTAAATTCCTAGAGGATTTAAAATCAAATAACAATAGAGATTGGTTTCAAGATAATAAAAAAAGATACGAAGCTTATAAAACGGATTACCATCAATTAATTCGCGATTTTCTGGAAATCATGAAACCCCAAGATGCTACTTTAGAACTTCTTGAAGTTAAAAATTGTACTTTCAGAATCAATCGTGACATTCGTTTTTCTAAAGACAAATCACCTTATAAAACTCATTTAAGTGTTTGGATGAGCACAAATCCGGGAGCTGGAAATACGCCAGGATATTATGTTCATTTAGAGAAAGGAAAAAGTTTTATTGCCGCTGGCCTGTATTCACCGGAAGCTTCCGAATTAAAAAAAATTCGAAAAGAAATTGCCTTTTTCTATGAGGATCTGGAAGAAATTATTGCTAATCCAAAATTCAAAAAAGAATTTAAAGGATTAGATCGAACGGAAACCAACGCCTTGAAAAATGCTCCAAGGGATTATGAAAAAGACCATCCAGCAATTGAATTTTTAAAACTCAAAAGTTTTGTTGCGATTCAACCTCTTTCGGATGCCGATTTATTAAAACCTAATTTCGTTAATTATGTTTCAGAAAAGCTTATCATTTTAAAACCTTTAACTGCCTTTTTAAATCGCGCTTTGGATGCCGATTAAT
>CANEZU010000278.1 GCA_947444255.1 Flavobacteriaceae bacterium
ATCGGGTGATTTTGCTAAGCTTTACTAGAGGAACAGTTGGAACAGCATTAGCTTATTTTAGTAAGATGCTGGCATATAGACCTAGAATCATCAGCGCCATAGTCATAAAGAAGGCGAAAAACCATTTTATCATTTCGGTTTTAGTATCTTTTATTTCGATTCGTAATTGCATTTCCATTTTTTTTAAATCAGTTTGCAATTCGCTTTTATACAGCAGCATACTTTTAGCGGAATTAGTTTCTATACTATCGTATAAAATCTCCGTAAAAACCTTAGCGCTGTTGTCGTCGAGTTTCAGCTCCTTTCTGAAAAAGTCATATAATTTTATTTCAGTTGTACTCATTGTATTTACTTCTTTAAATACACTATAATCAAATGTTTATCAAAGGTATTAGACTAATTGCTAATATATTTTTTTATTTTAATTTCGCCTATTTTGAATAGAGTGCTATTTGAATGTAAAAAAAAACCACCATTTATGAGATGGTGGTTTTGATAAACTGTACTAACTTTATTTATTCAAATATAGGTAATTTAGTATAGATTGTAGCAGAAGGTACATTAGCACCATTTGTATTTAATTCTGCTTGAGGATATAAAATTCTCTGAATAAACTGAGTTCCTATTGGAGCAGTTTCAGTATCATTTAGAGGAATATAAGACCAAGTTGGATACATATTACCAAGTCTTCTAAAGTCCATCCAAGACTCAACACTCATAGCTATTGTTATGATATGCTTAGCAGTCATGATTTTTTCTAGATTTATAGTGGCAGAAGTTTCACTTGCATAATTTGCAACATAAGCATCGACTCTAGATAAGCCAGCAGCAAGAGAAGTTACTTGGTTTACATGCGCTATAACAGCGGCATTGTGCGCACTAGCAGCTCTTGAATGATCACCACTTCTTAAAGCAGCTTCGGCTTCAATCATTAAAACTTCAGCGTAAGAAATAGCGGGTATAGAAGAGACTTTTTTACCGTAATAGGAATCATCACCACCTACAATAGTACTATTTGCCACTTGAGGGATACCGCTTTGAATTTTACCAACACCATAAACATCGAAACCATTTCTGTCTACGGAAGCGAAAAGTGCTTCTGTTCTAGGATCTCCAGTTGAAATTAATTCGTCGATAAAAGGTTGGTTTGCTATAATCATACCATTTTGATATAATGCATCCCAAGGGTTTTGGTATAAGGCTGTTCCTTCAAATTTAATAAGCAAATCCCAGTCGGCACTATCCATACCAAGTGCTTTAGCATTGTCAATAGCGGCAAGTGCTTTGGTTGCAGAACCAGCAGGATCTTTTTTGCTTAAATGGTTGTAATATCTTGCGCTCAACATATAAGCGGCAGCTTTCCATTTGTCAGTATCGCCATCATAGATAAAATCACCTTTAAGACCAACTACACCAGCATCAATATCGGTAATTCCTTTAGCAAGAAGTTCTTGAATCGTAATGTAGATATCGGCTTGTTTGTCATACTTTGGTTTAAGAATCGTTGGATTCAAAGCTTCTGAATACGGAATATCTCCATAAAGAGAAGTTAAATAACCCAAACGGTAAGCCGTTAATATTTCGGCAACACCTTTGAATTTTTCATAACCCGGTTTAGATTCTTTGATGATTACATCACAATCTTTCAAGCTATTTATATAAGAACCTGTAAAGAAACCTTCGAAACTACCATGAGTCAAATCGTATTGATCATAAGCAACTGCAGTAGCGTGATTACCTGCAAAATGCTGAGAAAATTGGCCGATGAATCCATCTCCAAAACCACCATGATCATCAAAAACATGTCTTTCAACATTAGATAATAAAACCTCTGGAGGAGTGCTTGTAGGATTATTTTCGTCGATATTTATTTTTTCGAAACGATCGTTTATGCTACAAGAATTTAAAATTATCATTCCCAGTAATGCTATTACTAAGGAACCTTTTATTTGTCTTTTCATGATTTTCATTTTTATAGTTTAATTTTTACACTAAAATCTATCGATTTTGTATTCGGAATTGAGTTAGCATCAACGCCAATCAAACCTGATCCTCCATTTCCAACACCTCTTGAGTTTACCTCAGGATCTACGCCAGAATAGTTAGTTTTAAGCCAAAGATTTCTTCCGCTTACCGTGAAATCTACACCCGCTAATTTAATTCCTTTTAAGAATTTTTTAGGCAAAGAATATCCGATGTAAACATTTCTCAATCTCCACCATGAAGCATCTTCAACGAAGTTTTGATCTACGTTAGCATAGGTAGTTGTGTAAAATGATTTTGTTAATTTAGCCGGTACATTTACTGCCGTTCCGCTTGCGTCTACACCATTGAAATTTTGAGTACCTTGAACCGCAGTTCCAGTAGTATAGTATCTATTATCAGTTACTGCAGAGTGTCCAGAGTAAGCGATGTTAGCACCAAAATCATTGATGATGTCACCACCTTGTTTTCTTTCTAAAGTGAAACCAGCATTAAGTCCTTTGTAAGAGAAAGAAGTATTCCATCCAAGGATAAAATCAGGTTGTGTATTTCCTAGAACCACTCTGTCGGCAGATTGAGAAGGTACGCCGCTTGCATTTACTAGCAAAGGAGAACTTAAATCACCTGGAACAGAATGTTCGTAAGTGTATCCATAAATAGCTCCTAAAGGAAGTCCTTTTTCGGCTATAATTTGAGCATTGGTCCAATTTCCGCCAGCTAAAATAACTCTATCAACTCCTTCGCCCACTTTATTTACAATACCTTTATTTCGTGTAAAGTTAAATTCGGTTGACCAGTTGAAATCTTTGATCGCTATTAAATTTGTTAATTTAAGAGTAGCTTCAAAACCTTTATTTACTACTTCACCAATATTAAACCATCGGCTAGAGTATCCTGTAACATTTGAAACTGGGCTATTCACAATTTGATCTACTGATTTTTTTTCATAATAAGTAGCATCAAGTGTAATCTTGTTGTTCAAAAACCCTAATTCAGTACCTATTTCCCATTGGATAATATCTTCTGGTTTTAGCGTTGGATTATTTTGTACGTCACCCAATGTGAAAGCAGGGTTTCCAAAATAATTGCTACCTTGTTTGTAGTACACATCTTTAAGTGCAGCTACAGGAGGTACATTAGCTGTTTTTGCATAAGAAGCTCTAAGTTTACCGTAAAAAGATTTAGTATCCATCAATTCAGAGAAAATAAAACTAGTACTCAAAGAAGGGTACAAGAAATTATTTTTTGCTCTTGGTAAAGTAGAGTGCCAGTCATTTCTAGCTGTTGCAGTAACAAAAAGATAGTTTTTATAGCTAGCCGTTAAATCACCAAAAACTCCTAAAGATTCTTGAGTTGTAGAATAGTGAGATATTGTTTTTTCAATCGTATTTTGAATATCAAATAATTCAGGAACGATAAAAGAAGTTCCAGTATTGTC
>CANEZU010000279.1 GCA_947444255.1 Flavobacteriaceae bacterium
CTATTTTATTGTCGGAATTGCTAGTGCCAGGAGTGCGAAAGACTTCCATAGGCTGAGCAGGATTCTAAAATATCTTATTTTATTTGGCGTGATTTCTATCGCCCTACTTACTTTTAATATCCAACACCATGCTTAGAGAAAAACTAAAGAATTACAAAATCATATTGGCTTCGGCCTCCCCTAGAAGACAGCAATTTTTAGCTGATTTGGATTTAGATTTTGAGATTCGTATTAAAGAAATAGAAGAAATATATCCACCTAATCTGATTGAAGAAGATATCACAGATTATTTAGCGGTGTTAAAAAGTGATGCTTTTGAAGGCGAACTGGAGGACAATGAAATTCTGATTACCAGTGATACTATTGTTTGGCACGAAAAGAAAGCCTTGGGAAAACCCAAAGATTATGCTGATGCTTTTGCTATGTTGCAGTCCTTATCCAATAAAACTCATCTTGTCATCACCTCTGTTTGTTTTAAAACCAAAGACCACATCAAGGTGATTTCAGAAACGACAAAAGTTAGTTTTTACCCACTTTCTGATTCAGAAATCAATTATTATCTTGAAAACTACAAACCCTATGATAAAGCGGGTAGTTATGGCATTCAGGAATGGATTGGTTTTATTGGGGTATCAAAAATTGAAGGCTCCTACCCTAATGTAATGGGACTTCCCATTGATAAAGTCTATCAGTATTTAAGTACCTTTGCAAAATAAACAAATTATATGTTTTTTATTGAAACCCATTTCCAAGAAGAAATCGCTAGCCTAATTCTAGTTATTTTGACGCTTTTATTGCGTGTTATTGTTTCAAAAGCAGTAAAACGCTATGCTAAAACCAGCCATATTCTGGAACACAGAACCAATTTAGTAGTCAAATACACGAGCATATTTATAAGTGTTTTATTCATTCTGGCCCTTTCTATTATTTGGGGCGTTGAAACCAAGGATGTAATTGTGACCGTTTCCTCTGTAATTACGGTAATTGGTGTTGCTCTTTTTGCACAGTGGTCTATATTGAGTAATATTACTTCCGGAATTATTTTGTTGTTTTCCTTTCCTTTCAAAATTGGCGATAACATCCAGATTCATGATAAAGATTTTCCGATAGAAGCAGAAATTCTGGATATCCGTGCCTTCCATACTTTGCTAATATCTTCAGATGGAGTGGAAATAAGCTATCCCAACAATCTACTTATGCAAAAGGGAGTTTCGATTATTAAACATCCCCGAGAAGAAGCAAAAGAATTTGTAGATTAATTCTTTCTTTGATTGAGCTGCAAGTCCTTATTTTCGGTTAAAATCATAATTGTTTCCCTAAGTAGGCCTTTATATTAATTGGTATTTAGTAATTTTATGGTAAATCCAGTGCTTTATCAAGATAATCTGTTGTTTAGTTGTTCTTGAATTCGATCGTTGGAAGAGTTTAATTAGGTCTTTTATTGGAAGGCAAAGTCATTACTTAAATACCATTATAATGGAAAGCGAAACACAATTGAATACAAAAATCATGAATATTACGATGTTGATTCAGGAAAAGTATCCCGAGTTAGTCCCGTATTTATCTGAGATGCCTGTGACAATTCCGATTGAGAAGAATCCCGAAATAAATGTAGAAAACCTTCACAAGTATTATAATTCCTTAACAGAGATGCTTAGTAAATACCTATTAGAACATCCGGAACTGCAGTCCTAAAAGGTCAATGTGTGAATCATGTAAGTATTCTACATAAAGGTGTAACAGTTCGTATTCCTATTTTAGTGATCTTTGTAAAACAATAACACTAAAATAGCTAAGAAACTAAATTATAGAAAACTAGCGTGTTAAAGTAATAAACAGGCAATAAGCCAAAATAAATAAAATCATTAAAAATTAAGATTATGGACTCAGGAAAAATAGTATTAGGAGCATTAGCAGGATTAGCAACCGGAGCAATATTAGGAATTTTATTTGCTCCTGAAAAAGGTTCTGTTACTCGTCAAAGAATTGCAGACAAAGGAATGGACGCAGCAGATGAGTTAAAAAATAAATATCAGGATTTAATAGATAGTTTAGCTCAGAAATTAGAAACTGTAAAGAATCAAGGACTCAATTATTTTGAAGACGGAAAAGAGTAATATTCTTTTGTTATCAAGGTGAAGAGGTTAAAATAGTAGCATAATTTATATTACAAAAGACAAATCCATGAAAAAGCTTAGGCAATTTCATTGGTTTGTCTTTTTTGCTTTAAAGCATTTAATCTGTATTATTTGAATCCTCCTTTTAAAAGTATAGCGTTAATTAGGTGTGAATTATATAAGTTTATTAAATAATTGTGTAAATTATTAGATGCAAAAGTTTCGCAAATTTGCTTTATTAATAATGATAACTTAAAAAAATTAAAATGAAAAAATCAACCTTTTATTTAGTACTATTATTTGCAACAGTAAGTATATTGCCAAACCATTTAATGGCAGCGGAAAAAGAAGTGAATCCAATAAGTGCTCCAGCGAAAGAATTACCAGCTGAAGTAAAATTAATGGTTAACCGAATTGAAGAAATTAAAGCCATGGACAAATCAGACTTGAGTTCCTCGGAAAGAAAAGAATTAAGAAAAGAAGTTCGTAGTTTGAAATCTCAAGTAAGAGCATCAGGACATGGTGGAATCTATCTTTCAGTAGGCGCTATAATTATAGTTGCACTAGTTTTGATTCTGATTTTATAATCTCAATTAAAACAAACTAATTTATAGTCTACTAATCCTGAATGACTTATAAAGTAATGTTCGCCAATTAAATGTTAATAAGATCAAGTGGCACAGTTGTTGGCTTAGACTAATAGAATTCAAATTGTGCAGCACTATAAATTAATATTTAAAAACAAATCAAATGAAAACTCTAAAATTAATTGCTTTAGGAATTATTCTTTCCGCATCGACTGCAATAGAAGCACAAGTATCGATCAATTTGAATATTGGAAACCCACCAGGATGGGCACCAGCAGGATATTCTAATGTAGATTATTACTATTTACCGGATATAGAAGCTTATTATGACAACCGATCTTCTGTGTTTATCTATTTTAACGGAGGAAGATGGATTCGTTCCAGAAATTTACCTCCACGATATAGCAATTATGATTTGTATGGTGGCTATAAAGTAGTTCTTAATGATTATCATGGATCAAGACCTTATGCCAACTTTAATAATGACAGAAATAAATATCGAAAAGGTTACAAAGGAAGAGCACAAAAATCATTGCGTGCCAGACCGGGAAACAGTAGAAATAACCAGTACAGTCCATCCAGAGGAAGAGATGATGATAGAGGACGAGATAATCGCGGAAGAGGAGATGACAGAGGACATGATAATCGAGGTGGTAAAGACAAAAAAGGAAGAGATTAAA
>CANEZU010000280.1 GCA_947444255.1 Flavobacteriaceae bacterium
TATTATTGGATTTTCAAAAACCTATGACCATCCGTTTAATCCAGAAAGTGAATTTGCAGCAATATTAACCTGTTCGCAAGCTGATGGAGCCTGTCCGTATATTGCTGGTGCCGAAAAACGAATTCCAATTACTTTTGAAGATCCAAAAGCATTTGACAACACAACACAACAAAAAGAAAAGTACCAGGAGCGTAGTTTAGAAATTGCTAGCGAACTCTTTTACGTTTTTTCCCAAATAAAAAAATAAATATGTCAGCAACGAATTGTGCCCCGGTAGCAGAACGAAAGAAATTAGGATTTCTAGATCGCAATTTAACCCTTTGGATCTTCCTTGCAATGTTAATTGGGGTTTCTGTAGGCTATTTCATTCCGTCCAGTAGCGGTTTTATCAATTCCTTTTCGAGTGGCACTACCAATATTCCTTTAGCAATTGGGCTCATCCTGATGATGTATCCACCCTTGGCCAAAGTAAATTACAGTAAAATGGGTGAAGTATTCAAAAACACGAAAGTCCTTGGCGCTTCCCTTTTTCTGAATTGGATAGTGGGGCCAATTTTAATGTTTTCATTGGCACTTTTATTTCTAAATGGGTATCCGGAATATATGATTGGAGTCATCCTGATCGGATTGGCGCGTTGTATCGCCATGGTCGTAGTTTGGAACGATTTAGCCGATGGCAATCGGGAATACGGCGCAGGATTAATTGCCTTAAACAGTATTTTTCAAGTGTTGCTGTATAGTGTATATGCCTATATTTTCATAACCATACTTCCCCCCTATTTTGGTTACAATGGATATATTGTAGCTATTAGCATTGGACAAATTGCCGAAAGTGTGGGAATCTATTTGGGAATTCCATTTGCATTGGGAATCATCAGTCGTTATACCTTAATAGCCATCAAAGGTTCAGAATGGTTTGAAACCAAATATGTGCCTTTTATTTCGCCAATTACACTAGTGTCTTTGTTGTTTACTATTGTCATAATGTTTAGTCTAAAAGGCGAATTAATTGTCGAAATTCCTCTGGATGTAATTCGAATTGCGATTCCGTTGGTAATTTATTTTAGCATCATGTTTGTGATTAGTTTCTTCCTTGGAAAATATTTTGGCGCTGATTATTCAAAAGCCACTGCTATTGCATTTACGGCTACCGGAAATAATTTTGAATTAGCAATAGCAGTTGCTATAGGTGTATTTGGAATCAATAGCGGCGAAGCTTTTGCTGGGGTTATTGGACCTTTGGTTGAAGTTCCGGCCTTAATTGCTTTAGTAAATGTAGCTTTTTGGTTCCGAAAAAAATACTATTCTAAAACAGAATTCATTTCTGAAAAATAAACATTATCGAATTATAATTTGTAAATTTATGAGGCAATTATTTCCGTTTAATCAATCATTATTGTAACTATCAAGCGCTTGATCCGTTGTGTTTATGTTAAAAAAAGCATCTAAATTAGATTCAATTCCATTAAAATGAAGGATATACGCGATGTACTAATTATAGGTGGAGGCCAGAGTGGATTAGCTTGCGGTTATTATTTAAAAAGAGCTAAATTAGATTTTCTTATTCTTGACCAAAACGAAGAATGTGGGGGATCTTGGTTAAATACCTGGGATAGTTTAACGCTTTTTTCGCCATCGGAACACAGTTCCTTACCGGGTTGGTTAATGCCAAAATCAGAAAATATTTATCCTTCGAGACAGGAAGTTATTTCCTATTTGTGTGATTATGAACGACATTATCAATTAAATATTCAACGCTCTACTAGGGTTGAAAATGTGATTTTTGAAAATAATCTCTACAAAGTGATTACAAACAAAGGAAGCTATTATGCAAAAACCATTATTGCTGCTGCCGGTACTTGGAATAATCCTTTTATACCAAAAATAAAAGGCTTAGAAAGCTTTGAAGGAATTCAGATCCATTCGGCTAATTATAAAAATGCGGAGTCCTTTCGCGATTTAAAAGTTTTAGTTGTTGGCGAAGGCAATTCGGGAGCTCAAATTGTTGCCGAAATTTCAAAAATTACAACTGTAAAATGGTCTACTCGAAGGAAACCCGAATATCTTCCGGATGAGGTAGATGGTTACTATCTATTCAATGTAGCAACAGCAAAATTTAAAGCAGAGCAGCAAGGAAAACCCTTTGATGCATCAGCTTATAATTTAGGCAATATTGTAATGGTTCCTGCAGTTAAAGAAGCCCGTTCTAGAGGTGTTTTAATTTCAAGTGGCACTTTTGATAGTTTCTATACGAATGGCGTTCTTTGGTCAGATGGAAGAAAAGAAGAATTTGAGGCCGTGATATGGTGCACCGGTTTTAACTATGCCACTTCTTTTTTAAGAACTATTATTAGTCTAGACGAAAAGGGTATCGCTAAGACATTGGAAAGCAAGGCTATGGAAAGTCCGGGTTTATGGTTAGTTGGTTATGGAAATTGGACCGGTTATGCTTCAGCAACTTTGATTGGATTGAACAGAAATACGAAACTTGCCGTTGCTGAGATTGTAAGCTATTTGAATCGAAATAAAGAAGTTTAAGAATTTTATTTAAATCAAAAAGCGACTAATTTTGCAAAAAAATTGTAGCTGATTCGTGTTAATTTACGCCTATTTTATAAGTAGGATCTTCCATAATATTGACATCGATAATAGCGTCTGCGTTTTCTAATAAAACAATACAGTCTTTACTCAAATGACTCAATCGCACTATTTTTCCTAGTTTGTGATAGCGTTGAGTAACCACATTGAGTGCTTCAATGGCTGACATATCGGCCACACGACTTTCTTTAAAATCAATAATTACCTGCGTTGGATCGTTTTGAAAATCGAATTTCTCTATAAAAACCGTGGTTGATGCAAAGAATAAAGGACCATAAATTTCATAATGCTTCACGCCTTGATCATCTACATATTTTTTGGCTCGAATTCTTTTGGCACTTTCCCAAGCAAAAACAAGAGCAGAAATAATTACGCCAATCAAAACCGCCAAAGCCAGATTATGCAGCAAAACGGTAATCAATGCAACAATTACAACAAGGAAAACATCCTGTTTGGGCATTTTATTAAAAATGGTAAAACTAGCCCATTCAAAAGTACCTATGGCAACCATAATCATCACTCCCACAAGAGCGGCCATAGGCAATTGCTCAATTATTGGAGCTCCAAATAAAATAATTATCAGAATAGTCAAAGCGGCAACAATACCGGATAATCGGGCTCGTGAGCCTGCTGAAAGATTCACAAGGGTTTGTGCAATCATCGGACAACCGCCCATTCCAAAGAAAAAACCATTGAGAATATTAGCACTTCCTTGAGCGATGCATTCTCGATTTCCATTTCCTTTGGTTTCTGTTATTTGGTCTACCAAATTTAAAGTCAATAA
>CANEZU010000281.1 GCA_947444255.1 Flavobacteriaceae bacterium
CGAGCCTTCCTCTATCTCGATGTCATCTCCTGGCTGGAAAGCAAAATAGAAAACAAAACGGTTGCTGCCATTATACAAGAAAAAGCAAAGAAACTAGTCCGATAAAAAAAAGCCCCGAGATCTAAATCTCGGGGCTTTTTCAATTTTATTTCTCTCTGATATAAATATCGATTGGGACTCCTGAAAAATCCCAGTTTTCTCTGATCTTATTTTCCAGATATCTTTTATACGCCTCTTTAACATATTGCGGTAAGTTGGCAAAAAATACAAATTGTGGTGTTGCTGTAGGCAACTGCATACAATATTTAATTTTCACATATTTCCCTTTCAAAGCGGGTGGCGGATAGTTCTCGATGATTTTCAACATATAATCATTGAATTTAGAAGTCGGAATCCGTTGTTTTCTATTTTCAAAAACCTGAACCGTCGCTTCCAAGGCTTTCAACAAACGTTGTTTGGTAATAGCCGATACAAATAGAATAGGCACATCGGTAAAAGGCATTAATTCCTCTCTGATTTTAGCTTCATAATCACGAGTAGACATCGTATCTTTTTCCACTAAATCCCATTTGTTAACTAAGATGACAACCCCTTTTCTGTTTTTTTCAGCCAGCCAAAAGATACTCTGATCCTGACCTTCAAAACCACGAGTGGCATCAATAATTAATATACACACATCGGCATGCTCAATCGCTCGAACGGAACGCATCACCGAATAAAATTCTAAATCTTCCTTTACCTTAGCTTTACGGCGAATTCCTGCCGTGTCTACTAAGTTAAATTCGAAACCAAAACGGTCAAATTTAGTGTCGATCGCATCACGTGTCGTTCCTGCAATATCAGTAACCATGAAACGTTCTTTGCCTATCAAGGCATTTATAAAACTAGATTTCCCAGCATTCGGTCGACCTACAACAGCAAAACGAGGCAATTCTAATTCCTCCTGCGTAGGTTCTGGTTTCACAGGAAAGGCGTCGATTAAAGCATCTAGCAAATCTCCCGTTCCACTACCTGAAATACTGGCAAAAGTAAAATAATCACCCAGTCCAAGGTTATAAAATTCAATCGCATCTTTCTCCCGCATGGAATTATCTACCTTATTTACAGCGAGTAAAACCGGCTTCGTTACCTTGCGCAACATCTTAGCAACCGCATCATCCATTGGAGTAATTCCTTCCTCTACATCCACTACAAAAATGATAACATCAGCCTCATCGATAGCCAATTCCACTTGCTTGCGGATCTCAGCCTCAAATACATCGTCTGAACCCCGAACATAACCTCCGGTGTCTATTACAGAAAATTCCTTTCCGTTCCATTCGCTTTTCCCGTAGTTTCTATCTCGGGTTACTCCCGAAACCGAATCTACAATCGCTTCTCTTCTTTGTATCAATCGATTAAAAAGGGTCGATTTTCCTACGTTTGGTCTTCCTACAATGGCTACAATGTTATTCATAATCTAATTTCAAATATTTTGCAAAGGTAGCGTTAAATACCACAATATCAATTTTTTTACTATTATGCAGTTCCATTTAATTCATTTAATCAAAAAAGTGGTTTTTTATCTACTTTAATACTTCAATTTTTTCATCATGCTATTTTCTACCAATGATTTCATTTGCGAAATAGCTACTTTATTTAATTGCACTAATCGATCTTTTTGAGGTAACTCTAGCTGTATTAGTAAGGCATCGGTATGAATTTGATAATTGATTTTCGAAATGGTTCGTTCTAAATTCCAATCTAATTTAAGGCGATTATTTTCTTCCGTTTTTAGACGTTGAAATTCTTTTATAATGTACAATTTAAACTCAATAGAAATCCAAGAAGCAAATTCGAAAGCAATATCCTTGTGTGCAAAAATACCTCCATATCTACCCGATTTAGAAACAATACCAATGCCATTAGTTGTTATTTATATTGGGTTTCAATTCTATTTAATTCCTCAAAGCTGTTTTGCAATTTACAATAAAAGACCTACAATAGTATCATCTTGAAGCAAGTATTAATCCCCATAAAAAATATTACTAAATAAAAAAAATCCCACTATTCAAGTTTCTACAATCGAAAAACCCTTTCAGTGATAAACAAGGAAAGGGTTTTTTGAATTTTAGTACTGCGGATTCAGAAGTGCATAATAGGTCTTTAAAACACTTAGCAAATTGATTTTACTAAAATAAATCGGAATGCGTACCAGTATTTGTAAAAAGCAAAGTTAATTCAGTTTCATTTTGTTTCCATACTAACAACCAATCAGATTTTATATGGCATTCCCAACAATCAGCATAATCACCACTTAACTTGTGAGGTTTGTATTTTGGGGGTAACTTTCCATTTAATTGCAATACATCGACAACCTCTTTTAATAGGTTCAAATTGAAATTTCTTTTTTTACAAAGTTTTAAATCTTTTTCAAACCTATTGGTGGTATAGATCTTATACATTTAGGACTTTATTAAATAAGTCGGTACTATTTTTATAAAAGTTAATTTTTCCTGCTTTTTCTTCTTCTAAAGAAATTTCTACGGCACTTTTAGATTTTGCCTTTCTATTTTTTGGTTTATCTAACGGAGTTTCCTGAATTTCTACAAACGACAAGCTTTTTGCATATTCTATAAATAGTTTAGCTTGCTTGCTGTTTTCTTTGATTTTTATAGTTATCATGATTTCCAATATTTATAACACAAATATACAATAATCGTGCTAAATTTAAAAACCCTTTCAGTGATAAACAAGGAAAGGGTTTTTATAATTTAACTGCTTTAGCTAAGAAAACTTAGTGATGTATGCTGAGCTGAAGAACAACCTTAGAAACTTGTTCAAAGCCAAGTATTATTGATTGTAACCAAAACGTTTTAGCATATTGGCATTACTTCTCCAGTTTTTATTGACTTTTACATACAATTCAATATGGATCTGTTTACCAAAGAATTTCTCTAAATCAGCACGAGACTCTACTCCTACTTTCTTTAAAGCGGCACCTTTATGACCAATGATGATTCCTTTTTGCGTTTCGCGTTCCACCATGATCAAAGAGCGAATGCGGATGATGTTCTCATCTTCAAAAAATTCTTCGGTTACAATTTCAACGGCATAGGGAATCTCCTTGCTGTAATTCAACAAGATCTTCTCGCGTATAGTCTCATTAACAAAGAAACGCTCGGGTTTATCGGTCAGTTGATCTTTCGGATAATAAGCGGGTGATTCCGGCAGCAATTCAATGATGCGACCAAAAACCTCGGGCACATTAAAGTTTTGCAGAGCCGATATAGGAAATATCTCCGCATTGGGAACCTTGGCAGTCCAAAAAGCAACCTGCTCTTCCAATTGCACCTGATTCGAAATATCAATTTTATTCAATAAAAGCAAAACAGGA
>CANEZU010000282.1 GCA_947444255.1 Flavobacteriaceae bacterium
AATCCATCGCGTTGGAACCTGTGTATCTCTTGTCACACCAACCTTGACTTCACTTGATAATGCTAAATAAACAATATGCGGCTGTAATTGCACTCTTGACTCGTATGCTAAATCTCGATCTTCAATTCCTAAGTGTGCAGTACTTAATTCCGGTTTCATAATCCAATCGCCAACAGATGGGCTACTATAAAAGCAATCGTAACAGAATCCCTGGCGATAAATTTTCTTTGCATTACCACAATTTAAACATTGATAACCTTGAAATTGAATGGCTATTTCTTTACCCAATAACTGATTAAGACTTAGAAAACTATTTTCAAAAACCAAATAATACTGAATTGGATTCCCAAATTCGGTCTGCATTTTTGTAAGAACACCTTCGTAAGTCATTGAAATTTTAGAATTAGGGTATGAATATTTAAGATTGAAATCGTTTGATTACTACAATTTTTTACTATTTTTGATAAAGTTGTAAAGTTATGGATTTGCAAATGAATTATTCAAATACCAATCTAAAATCATATATCAATAATGCCATTAACAATAATTAATTCTTTTGCTTCCTGGGTTTTGAAACAGCGCATTCATCAGATTGAGTTATTTTTAAAATATCCGAATGAGGTGCAAGAAGAATTACTGATGAACCTAATTCGTTTGTCAGAAAATACATTTGTAGGCAAAAAATATGATTATTTTTCCATTAAAAGCTACAAAACCTTTACAGAAAGAGTTCCTATTTCGACTTATGAAGATTTGGAACCTTTGATTGAATTAACCCGAAAAGGAGAACAAAACATCTTTTGGAATACACCTATTAAATGGTTCGCTAAATCAAGCGGAACAACAAATGCTAAAAGCAAATTTATTCCAGTAAGCAATGAAGCTTTAGAAGATTGTCATTATAAAGGAACTAAGGATTTACTGTGTTTATATTTGAATAATAACGAAAACTCCGAGCTGTTTTTGGGCAAAAGTTTACGTCTTGGAGGAAGCTCACAAATCTATGAAGATAACAATTCTTTTTTTGGAGATTTGTCAGCCATTTTAATTGAAAATATGCCCATCTGGGCGGAATATAGCAGCACTCCAAGTAATAAAGTTTCATTGATGAGTGATTGGGAAACCAAAATTGCCGCAATTATTAATGAAACAAAAAACGAAAATGTAACCAGTTTTGCAGGTGTACCTTCATGGCTTTTAGTTTTGATGAACAAGATGCTTGAAGAAACTGGAAAAGGAAATTTATTGGAAATTTGGCCAAGCCTTGAAGTTTATTTTCATGGAGGAGTAAGTTTTGATCCTTATCGAGAACAATACAAACGGATTCTTCCAAAAAGCGATTTCAAATACTACGAAATATACAATGCTTCTGAAGGATTTTTTGCCATACAGGATCTGAATAATTCCAACGATCTTTTATTGATGTTAGATTATGGTATCTTTTACGAATTTATTCCGATGGATACTTTCGGAAAAGAAAACCAAATAGCAGTTCGATTAGAAGATGTTGTTTTAGATAAAAATTATGCAATTGTAATTACCACAAATTCTGGTTTATGGAGATATATGATAGGAGACACTGTCCGATTTACTTCTCTAAACCCATATCGAATTCGGGTTACAGGACGAACTAAGCATCATATCAATGTTTTTGGAGAAGAGTTAATGGTCGAAAACTCAGATAAGGCAATTGCAATAACCTGTAAAATTACAAATACTGAAGTCGTAGATTATACTGTTGCACCCGTTTTTATGATCGACAAAGAAAAAGGTGCCCATGAATGGATTATTGAATTCAAGAAAAATCCAGAAAATCGAGAACAGTTTCAAAAGATTCTGGATCAAACCTTACAATCTTTAAATTCAGATTACGAAGCCAAACGGTATAATAACATGACTTTAAATCCGTTAATCTTAAACATAGCAAGACCAAATTTGTTCTATGACTGGCTGAAAGAAAAAGATAAATTAGGTGGTCAACACAAAATACCGAGATTATCGAATCAAAGAGACTATTTAGAACAGTTGAAAAACATGCAGCTGATTGTAAGTCGGTAAAAATGAAAAAAATTACATTTATAATTTTAGCAATTTCCTTCCTGACTTCTTGTGGGCCACACCGAATGGGTTGTGGAGCTAGAGGAATTTGCAATTCAAAAGAAAAACCCGAAAAACTTTCGAGGAATCAGATCTTTTCAAATATTAAAATTTAACCCTGATTAATTTTCAAAAGTGGTATTATTTGCAATAAAAAAAGCCTCCATTCAAATAAGAATCGAGACTTTTGTAAATTGTTTGTAACCCTTTTTTACTCCTGCATCATATCTATATGCCTGTCGTGATAGCCTAAAAGATATAAAATACCATCAAGGCCCAGACTAGAGATTGAAGTAGCTGCACTTTCTTTAACTTTCGGTTTGGCATGAAAAGCAATTCCTAAACCTGCAAGGTTCAACATCGGCAAATCATTAGCACCATCCCCTACAGCAATAGTTTGATTGATGTGAATTCCTTCTTTTTCAGCAATAGCTTTTAAGAACTCTGCTTTCTTTTGACCATCAACAATTTCACCTAAATATTTACCCGTTAATTTACCATCTTTAATCTCCAATTGATTGGCATGAACATAATCAATACCTAATTCTTTTTGCAAATATTCTCCAAAATAGCTAAATCCACCAGATAAAATTGCGGTCTTATAACCGTAATATTTCAATGCTTTCATTAAGCGATGTGCTCCTTTTGTAATGGGTAGATTTTCAGCCACTTTTTGAAGTACATCTTCACTCAAACCTTCTAATAAAGCCATCCGTTTTTTGAAGCTTTCGCTAAAATCAATCTCACCATTCATCGCCGATTCTGTTATTGCTCTAACCTGCTCGCCTACTCCAGCTAATTCAGCCAACTCATCAATTACTTCGGTTTGAATTAAAGTAGAGTCCATATCAAAACAGACTAAGCGCCTGTTTCTTCTGTAAATATTATCTTCTTGGAAGGAAATATCTACGTTTAATGTTCTGGAAATTTCCATAAAATTAGCCGTCATCAGTGTTTTATCTACAATGATACCCGTAACTGATAATTGTACACAAGAACGAGGATAATCTTCTTTTTCAACTACCGAAGTTCTTCCGGTCAATCGTATAATAGAATCAATATTTAAATCTTGGTCAGATAATATTTTAGTTACTGCCGCTAATTGAATTGCCGTCAAAGTTTCTCCTAAAACATTTATGATGTAACGTTGTTTACTTTGCACTTTGACCCAACTTTCATAATCCGGAATTGTAATTGGACTAAAGTTTACCTTAACTCCCAATTCATAAGCTTTAAACAATAAATCTTTCAAAACAGGCCCCGAACTAGATCCCG
>CANEZU010000283.1 GCA_947444255.1 Flavobacteriaceae bacterium
AACGCATATAGGCACAATCAGCACTTCATCAATTGGAAAACCGATGGTTTATGAAGATATCGCTTATGGCGTAGCACAAACAAATCGCTATTTTGGTATAGGGGGACTCTCGCAAGACGCTTTAGTTTTAGAGGCTAAACGAGAATTAACAAAGGGTCGTTTGTTAAAGCCAAATGAAGAATATTTAAACTTCACAGTAGATTTTAAAAACAGCTATTGGCCTTTTTACATTCAGACTAAAGTAACACTAAGTGCCGACGTAGTTCGTTACACAACCGAGACGATTACTGATCCTTATTCTGAAAATTACAAAAACAAACTACTAGGAAAGAGCACTATCAATGGGTTCTTTACTTTGGGAGATTCTATCGTTGACAAGAAACTAAAAAAAGGAACTATAATTTCCTTTGAGGGTAGCGATAAAGTAAGGATCGTGTATAAAAATAATACGAACAAAATTCAGACCAAAAAAATGGCTATCGATGCGATCTACTCGACTACTAAAACTCAAAACGGACTTAAAACCGGGAGCATGTATGAATTGAAAGGCAATCAAGACGTATCTGTTGTAGAGGTAATTGCTGTGGGCCAAAATTCCTTGCTCATTAAGGGCAATTCTAATAAAGCTAAAGTTGTAAAATACAAATAAATATGTCTTAAGCTAGATTGTATCAGCCACCAGCGTTTAGAAAGTAGTTCCAAATTTGAACCTTTATAAAAAATAGTCCTGTAAAATTAAGATGTCTTTATGGTTGATTTTATGGACAAGGATTTGTATGTAGAAGAAATATAGCACAATTACTCAGCCATTTTTTGCGGACTTTTAGCCGGAGCAATGTTCGGAATTTCAATGCTCATAGCGATTAACTTTCAAAATTAATGAGCGTAAAGCATATAAATACTTTAATTTATGAAAGCGAAATGACTAAAACAAAATTCTTTTTATTTATAACATTGATTTTCATTTCAAGCAAGCTTTTTTCACAAGTAAGCATCAGTGGACAAGTTGTAAACCAGAATAATAAACCAATTGAATTCGTGGAAGTGTATTTGCAAAATATAGATTCTACAAATACAATAAGTGAATTAACTACTGCTGATGGTAAATTCACGATTATAACTGAAAAAGGAGAATATCTTTTATTTTTAGTACAAGTAGGGCTTACCGTATACAAACAAAAAATTAACCCAAATCAAGATTTAAATTTAGGTATTATACCGATTACAGAAAGGCCTGAACAACTTAACGAAGTAGTGGTAACTTCAAAAAAGAGACTCATAGAACGAAAGATAGATCGACTAGTATTTAATGTAGCGAATTCTACAGCAGTCACTGGAGGTAATGCTTTAGATGCTCTAAAAATCACCCCTAGAATAAAAGTACAAAATGACCAAATATCAATGATTGGCAAAGGTGGTATGATGGTAATGGTAAACGACAGAATTATTCAACTTTCTGGAGATGATTTAGCCAATTATTTAAAAACATTAAATGCAGAGGATTTAAAACTGATTGAAGTTATCACAAATCCACCAGCCAAATATAGTGCAGAGGGTAATAGTGGAATTATTAATATAGTTACTAAAAACTCAAAAAGCGAAGCATGGAATGCCTCTATAAGAAGTGTTTATCAACAAGCAACTTATGCAATGGGAAACACGGGAGGTAGCTTTAATATGCAAAAAGGAAAATTTGATTTATCCTCTAATATTAGTTATGCAAACGGCTCGAATGCACCTGTAGAAACAAGTCAGATTTTTTATCCAAATTCAACTTGGAATACGGCAAACAATAGAAGAGATTACACCAATAGCGTGTCAGCTCGTTTGGGATTGACCTATAAAATTAACGAAAAAATAAAAACAGGTTTTAATTTTAATCATTTAAACAATAAACCATTGAGTTTAGACGATGAAGCGTCAAAAATTTATAGTGGTTCTAATAATCAATTGGACTCTATTATAGCAACTAAAGCAAGTAACGAATTTGAAATTAAGTTAACAAGTCTGAATTATTTTGTTCTATTTGAAATAGATAGTATCGGTAAAAAATTAACACTCGATATTGATTATTTTGATTATAATAATACTATTAACAGGCTTTTTAACACCCAATCCTTTTTTTCTAATACCGCACCTAAACCTAAACCTATTGTAGAAGCTCGAAATTATGGTGAACAAAATATTCAAAACTATTCTTTAAACATAGATATGGAACATCCTACAAGCTGGATTAATTTAAACTATGGCCTAAGGCTTTCAAGAACTAGTACGAGAAATATTTTCGATTTCTTTTCAATAGAAAATAATACAGAAATTAACGATTTAACACAAAGTAATGAATTTGATTATCAAGAAAACATTCAAGCTGCTTATTTTAGTGGTCAAAAAAGTTTTAGCGAGGAATGGGAAGCTAAGCTAGGTTTACGATATGAATGGACACAAACAAAAGGGTTAACTAAAACCTTAAATCAAATAAACACGAATAATTATCAAAAATTATTTCCTACTTTTTATTTAGCTTATACACCAAATGACAAGCATTCCTTCAACCTCAATTATGGAAAAAGAATTCAACGACCCATATATGAATATTTAAATCCCTTTCGATATGTTTCTAACCCTTATTCTTTCAGTGAAGGTAATCCATTTTTGAAACCGGCATTTACAGATAATATAGAATTTGAGTATTCTTTTAAAGACAATCTAATAACCAACATTTATTATAGTTATACCGATGATAATTTTGAGCAAGTTACCATTCTTGATGAAACAACTAATATTCGACAAATAATACCACAAAACTTTATTATTAATAGGATGTTTGGAATTAATCAAACTTTTATTTACAAACCAATTGATGGATGGGATATCAATTTTTCTGCAAATGTTTATTATAGTAGCGCTGATTCTAAAATACCCCAAACGTTACCGTTTTTAAGCGGATGGAATGGACAATTTGGTATTAGTAATGATTTTATTTTAAATGAGAGCAAAACATTATTAGCTAGTGTAAATTATAATTTTACAACAAGAGGAGTATACAACTTATACACTAATTCAATTGCAAATCAATTAAATACTTCTTTAAAATGGCTGTTGCTAGACAATAAAATGACTGTTAGTCTTTACCTAAATGATGTTTTAAGTTCAAACAGACCTACCTACAACGCTTTTTCAAACAATATAGAATTTTCATTTCGGAATTATTATGATGTACGGTTTTTTAGATTGGGGGTAGTATATAATTGGGGTAAAACAAATAAAACGAATCAGAATACAAATAAAAATCAAGAGGAACATGACAGGTTATGACAAAAT
>CANEZU010000284.1 GCA_947444255.1 Flavobacteriaceae bacterium
TAATTATTATGCCCAGGCCGTTTCCCCTTTTTTATAAGGGATGCAACCCTCATATTTACCTGGAATAGGATTATAACGTAGTACTTGGGTGGCCCCAAGCTCAGAGGTAAAAAAGCCCAATAATGTCAATTGTTTGATCAGGGTAAAATAATGGATTGCATCTTGTCCCATCAGCTCATTGTATTTTTTGGCTTCCCCATCAATGATTGTCAGTATTTCTTGTTTTTCAGTACCAGTAATTTCTAAGAAATCTTTGCTGTATTTTGAATTTGAAGCTTCATTTAATTTAATAATTCCATCCAAAAGTATCTTTTGTTCCGTATCATTATAGCAATTGGTAGCATATAGAGCAATAAACTTCCCTGTTTCGGCTTCTTTTGCACCTGGAGTATTTGTTTTAGGAATAATAGTTTCGGCTACTTCATCCAAGAATGAAATAGTATTTTTATCAAAATAAGTGGCTCTATCACTTTTGCAAGCAACTAAAAACAAATCAGCTCCCAGGAAAGCCGCTCCTGTTAGGATTGAAATCGTACGAATTAATTCCCGTCTGTTCATGATAGCTTTTTTAAAGAATTCCGTTTTTAATTTGTTCTACTGCAAAGTTTACGGCTCTAGCCGTTAATGCCATATATAATATAGATGGGCTTTGATTTCCGGTACTCGTCATACAAGCTCCATCAGTCACAAAAACATTTTTACAGAGGTGCATTTGGTTCCATTCATTCAATAAAGAGGTTTTTGGATCTTTTCCCATTCTGACACCACCCATTTCGTGAATGTCTAAACCAGGGGCTTGTCTGCTGTCATGAGAAACAACATTTATAGCACCAGCAGCTTCTAACATTGCTTTTCCTTCTTTCAAAAAATCTAGCACCATTCGGTCATCATTTTCATCATAATCTACATCCGTGATAAGAAGGGGGATTCCCCATTGGTCTTTTTGGTCTGCGCTTAATCGAACCTGATTGCTTTCTTTTGGAATAGTTTCTCCTTGCATGTACATGTAAGCACCCCATTTTCCGGGCTCACTGATTTGTTCTTTGAAATTTTTACCAATGGTTTCTGTAAGTCCTTTTTCGCTTAATTTCTCCCGATAGGCTCCAGAAAATATAACATAACCTCCTACAAAATCGGTATCCTGTTCCTTTACATTTCTATAATTGGGTATAATACATTCAGCAGGTTTAGAAACTTTATAATATTCATTTTCGAATCCTTGGAATTCGCCACTCATTCCTGCTCTGTAATTGTGAAAACAAATATACTTTCCAAGCAGGCCATTATCATTTCCGAGCCCATTAGGAAATCGTTTTGAAACTGAATTCAGTAAGATGAGATTGGTGTTTAAAGCAGCTGCATTTGCAAAAATGATCCTAGCATAATAAATTATTTCTTCTTTGGTATTGGTATCAATCACTTTTACGCCAATTGCTTTTTCCTTATGCTCATCGTATATAATAGAATGTACTACAGAAAAAGGTCTGATTGTTAGGTTCCCTGTTTTTTTAGCCCAGGGTAAAGTTGAACTGACAGAACTAAAGTATCCGCCATAGGGACAACCTCTCATGCAAAGATTTCTATTTTGGCATTGGCCTCGACCTTGTTCTTCATGAATTTTTTGTGGTTCGGTGATATGTGCCCATCGACCCGATACGTAATGGCGATTAAATTTGGAAGCCAGGGTATCTTTTAATTTTTTCTCCACACAGTTTAATTCATAAGCAGGTAAAAACTCCCCATCTGGCATTGTTTCAATCCCTTCCTTGGTTCCGCAAACGCCTATAAATTTTTCAACATGACTGTACCAAGGTGCAATTTCTGCATAGTTAATAGGCCATTCAATCCCATATCCATACCTATTGGGCGCTGTAAAATCAGTTTCACACCATCTTGCGCAGGCACGGCCCCAGGTTAGGGATTTGCCGCCCACTTGATACCCTCTAATCCATTCAAAAGGTTTTTCCTGAATATAAGGATGGTCGGCATCTTTTATAAAAAAATGGGCAGTACTCTCCTCATATCCGGCAGCTTTGCTAATAAAAGGATTTTCCTCTATTTGCTTTTTTGAAACAGCTCCACGGTATTTGAACTCCCAGGGTGCTTTATTCATGGTTGGATAATCTTTTAGGTGTTCAATATTTCTACCTCGTTCTAAAACTAATGTTTTCATGCCTTTTTCGCACAACTCTTTAGCGGCCCAACCACCGCTTATACCAGAACCGATAACAATTGCATCAAATGTATTTTCCATTTTAATATTGTTTTCTAATTCAAATAAAAAATTATTAATAAGATATAAATTGATTATATAACGGTCTTTGAAACCTTTTTGAAAGAAAAAAACCGGTTTAAAATATTAATTTGCAATCAAATATAGTAAAAATCACATTCGATTTAATTTTTTTATAGGAGCCCTAGTTCAAATATAATATGGTTTTAATAGAAATTAATCCATTATGTAAATAATATATAAATATTATTTTTCTTACAAATAATATAAAAAATAAACTCAATTTCAACAAGTAAGTTAATTTAAATTGGGGATTTAGAAAAAGGCTTGGTTTTTAAAAATAATAAAAAATCAAATTCAGGAGGTTTATTGTATTTTAATTATCTACTATTTCTCCTGTTTGATTATCATAAAATGCTAATGTTAAGAATTTTAAACCTTTTATTGCATTAGTAATTGTCTTTTCTGATGAAATTTAAAAATATAGAACTAAAATAGTATATCGATATAGTTGCCTTAAAGTTATTAGTTTGGAAAAGTTAATAAAAAATTCAGGAATCTAGAATCTAATTTGTTTATCAATAATCATAAAGTTTAAAATGTTTATAATCAATGAATTAAATTTTATTTAGTATCATAATACCAAATGAATGCATTGATCAATTAAGAGCTATTTTGTCAGATATTTATTTATTTATTATATTTTTTATGAATTATATTTTTTTTTATGGTTTTTTTTTATTTGATTTGTAAATGTAAAATTAACACTTATTATTAACTCAAACCAAATCAGTATGTTAACAACCAAACGATTTTTATTAGATTACAATTTGATTTTGCCTCGAAAAGAGTGGCTTCTGGCAATTGTAATTGTACTAATTTCTTCCTTTACACTTTCTGCACAGGAGCAGAAATTAATTAAAGGAACTATAAGTAGCTCAAAAGAGGCAATTCCTTTGCCTGGAGTAAACGTTCAGCTTAAAGGTAAAACAGCAGTGGTGATAACAGGATTGAATGGAGAATTTGCTATAAATGCCAGTTCATCAGACATTCTTGTTGTATCTTATGTAGGTTTTAAAACCCA
>CANEZU010000285.1 GCA_947444255.1 Flavobacteriaceae bacterium
AAGAAATCAGCCCAGTCTTAGTAGAAAAATATTGCTTGGCCAAAGGAGAAATTATTCCTATTGTGTATAAAAATTAGGCTTAATTTTTGATCTGTTTATTTGCTATATTTACAATTCAGAAAAATATACATTTATGCAGTTTCGTTTTAAAACAATTCTAATCGCACTTTTGTTTTCGATTTCTTCATTTGCACAAGCAGAAAAAGAAATTGTTCCTCCATATAATATTAAAACCGTAACTTTTGTTCAGAACGGTCAAAATATAGTTCCCATTTTCAAATTGGATGATACTTTTGAATTACAGTTTGATGATTTATTTGGAAATGAAGCCAATTATTATTACCAATTTGTTCACTGTGATTATGATTGGAAACCCTCCCAACTTTCCAGAAATGAATATTTAAAAGGATTCGACGAAATCAGAATTCAAAATTATACCAACTCTTTCAACACTTTACAGCTCTATTCTCATTACAGAATTGCATTTCCAAACACAAATACGCAATTATTGGTAAGTGGAAATTACATGATCAAAATTTTAAATGAAGATAGAAATGTTGTTTTCTCCAGAAAATTTATTGTTTATGAAGATTTGGTTTCTGTGCCAATGCAAGTCAAAAGAGCCAGAGATGTTCAAGATGTAAATTTTAAACACAATCTCGACTTTTCTATAAAATCTACAGCAATACAATTTCAAAGTCCGCTAACTAATGTCAAAGTATTGTTACTTGCAAACGGTCAATTAAACTCAGGAATCACCGATATAAAACCAACGTATACCATCGGTAATGATTTGATTTACAAATACGACAAGGAAACACAATTTTGGGCAGGAAATGAATTTCTTTTTTTTGAGAACAAAGACATCCGTGCGGCCAATAACGGCGTAGGTTTAATCGACTCAAACGGAGGTATTTATAACGCCCATCTCTATACCAATGGAGCAAGAGCAAACAAACCTTACACTTATTTCCCTGACACTAATGGTAATTTTCTCGTAAAAAATTTATACGTTGAAAATAATGAAATCGAAGCGGATTACGCTTGGGTATTTTTTAGTCTTTCGGCACCAACTTATTTTGGGAAAAACGACATTTATATTAATGGAATGTTTAATAATTATGGTCTGAGTCCAGAATACAAAATGGACTATAATGCCGAGAAGGGAATCTATGAAAAAGCCATAATGATCAAGCAAGGCTTTACAAATTACGAATATGTTATAGCAGATAACAACGGGAAAATAGATAATGAGAATGCAGTTGACGGTAATTTTTATCAAACAGAGAGCAATTATTTTGCTATTATTTATTATCGAGAAAACAACCAACGTTATGACCGAATCATAGGTAAAGGCATTGCAACATCATTGGATATCATTAACTAACATTAATCAAAATTTAAACATTTAAATAGTGATTCAAAATCAAAATTTTGTAATTTTGGAGTATTAACACCAAATAAAGATGGTTACACAAATAACAAGAGGAATAAAAATATCCGTTTTGACGACTTTTGAAGGAACTTACTTCAAAAATCACAAAATCCATTTCGCCTTTAGTTATCAGATAACAATTGAGAATCAAGGCAAAGATTCCGTTCAACTTATCAGCAGACATTGGGAGATTTATGATTCCTTAAATGATGTTGAAACTGTTGATGGAGAAGGTGTAATTGGTAAAAAACCGGTTTTAAAATCTGGAGAATCTCACACTTATAGTTCTGGTTGTTTACTAGCTTCCCCTTTTGGAACAATGCGAGGTCATTTTAATATGATTAATTTTACGAGTACTCGAAACTTCAGAGTAATTGTTCCGGCTTTTAAACTAAGTGCCCCGTTTGCATTGAATTAAAATCAAAAATACCTCAATCAAGCTTACAATTTAATATTAAAAACCCTAATTTTTGGCTTTTTATTATCTTATTTTTAAAATATCCTTTGTACTTTTGTTAATAATTAAACAGCCGGTTTTAGCCGTAATTTAATCTTTCACAATATTTAATTTTTACAACATACAATATGCAAAAAGGATTTTTTCAAGTACCAAAAGCAGTTAACGAACCAATAAAATCGTACGCTCCAAATTCTCCAGAAAAAGCAGCCGTAGCTGCAGCTTATACCAAAATGTGGAATTCAAAAATTGATGTTCCTATGTATATCGGAAGTGAAGAAATCAGAACGGGAAACACCCGGAATATGTCAGCGCCACACGATCATAAACACATCGTTGGAACTTATCATTTAGCAGAGAAAATACATATTGAAAAAGCGATTGCCAATGCATTGGAATCAAAAGCAAAATGGGCGAATTTAGCATGGGAACAAAGAGCTGCCATTTTCTTGAAAGCAGCTGAATTAATAGCGGGTCCCTACCGAGCAAGAATAAATGCTGCAACAATGATTGCGCAATCTAAAACTATTTTTCAGGCTGAAATAGATGCCTCTTGTGAATTGATTGATTTTCTTCGCTATAATGTCGAATTCATGTCACAAATATATAACGATCAACCTAAATCAGATTCTGCTGTTTGGAATCGTTTAGAATACCGACCATTAGAAGGATTCATTTATGCAATTACTCCTTTTAATTTTACAGCTATAGCAGCAAATTTACCTGCAAGTGCAGCTATGATGGGAAATGTTGTCGTTTGGAAACCTAGTGATAGTCAAGTTTTTTCTGCAAAAATAATCATTGACGTTTTTAAAGAAGCCGGCCTACCTGATGGTGTTATCAACGTAGTTTTTGGTGATCCACAAATGATTACAGACACCGTTTTGGCCAGTCGTGATTTTGCCGGAGTTCATTATACTGGATCAACTCAGGTCTTCAAAAATATTTGGAAAGCAATTGGAACAAATATTCATCACTACAAAACCTATCCTAGAATAGTTGGAGAAACAGGTGGAAAAGATTTTATCGTTGCGCATCCAAGTGCAAATGTAAAACAAGTAGTTACCGGAATTGTTCGTGGTGCTTTTGAATTTCAAGGTCAGAAATGTTCTGCCGCTTCAAGAGCATATATTCCACGAAGTTTGTGGACAGCAGTAAAATCCCAATTAATTACTGATGTAGAATCTTTAAAAATGGGTTCGCCAGAAGATTTTGGAAATTTTGTTACAGCAGTTATTCACGAAGGTTCATTTGACAAATTAGTTGGTTTTATTGAGCAGGCTAAAAAAGATTCTGATGCAGAAATAATCCTTGGTGGAAATTACGATAAATCTGTTGGTTATTTTATAGAACCTACAGTAATTGTGACTACTAATCCAAAATATACGACTATGGAAACCGAAT
>CANEZU010000286.1 GCA_947444255.1 Flavobacteriaceae bacterium
CAACCTTTTAATTTCACCCCTATTAATTTAAATATAATTAGTGGTGCAATTCTTTTATGGTAATTGATGTAAACGGTAGTAAACATCTAAGAACCTTCCTAAGCCATACTTTTTTTTAAACCTATCGGAGTTAAATACAATCATTCGGCAATAAAAAATAGTACAACCAGAACTTGAATTAAAACCAAATCTAATCATAGCAAATTGACTTTCACATTTAAATCAATACAATTAACATATTTTAAATCCCTTTTTATGAAAAAGCTACTGTTATTCTTGAGCTGCTTTACAGCTGTTATCTTAATGTCTTCGTGTACAACTGATAGTATTGAGACAACCAATTCATCCGAAATTTCAACATTAGAGGTTCCTGCTTCTAGTAGTGTTCCTCCTATTGGACGCGATGATAAAGATAAAACGCATGATTAATTTTTTTAAAACTCAAAACCAGATGATATTAAATCATTATCTGGTTTAAAATATTTATTTTTGGTAAAACCTTAAAATTTTATCTAAATATTGAAAACAAAATATAAAATAATCATTTTCCTTAATCTCTTTTTTTTGATTTCTGCATGTCATAAAAAAAGCGACAACCTAGAATATAAAAAGGAAGTGACAATTGTTTTAAATAATTTAGATGCATCAAAACCAATACACAAGCAAAAAACCTTAGATACCCTTTACCAATATTTATTGAAGCAGGATAATGATTCAATAAACAGAAATTTGTTTTTTAAAGTGGCTAATAAATATTACGATCTAAATAAACACAACAACTATCTCCGTGTATCAAAAAAAATTAAAGAGTTAGCAGTCAAAGAAAAAGATACGGTCCACATTGCTAAGTCGCTCTACTATATCGGTGATTATTATGATAATAAATCGCAATTAGACAGTGCTTTCAGCTATTATTCTAAATCTGAAAAGTTATACAGCAAGATTAAAGACTCCTTGAATACGGGTAGATTAAAATTATACAAAGCAGGAATTTTATTTGATGCGGGAAACTTTACCTCATGTGAAATTGAAACAATAAATGCGTTGAGCTTACTTTCTAAAACGAACAATACACGATTAATTTACGAAAGCTATAATTTAGTAGCACTCGCATTAAAAGAATTAAATAATAGTAAAAAGTCCTTAGACTATTTCGATTTAGCGCAAAAACAATTAGATAAATTGGAAAAGGAAAATTATCCAAAAGATAAAATTGAAAGATCAAGAATTGCTTCTTTAAATAACATGGGGAGAGTTTATGAGAAAGCGAAAAATTATACTGCAGCGATTCACTTATACAACAAAGCTTTACAGATAAAAAATTTAAAACAAAATTACCCCCAATCCTATGCAATGGTAGTAGACAATCTTGCCTATTCAAAAATGAAAAAGGATAACTTTGATGGTGTAGAAAAGCTTTTATTTGAGTCATTGGGTATTAGTGACAGTCTTCACATCACAATTGGTATTGTTTCGAGTAAAATAAACATTGGGGAATATTACCTTCATAAAAGAGACACTTTAAAAGGATTGGCTTATATAAGAGAGGGATACATATTGGCAAAAAAAATAAAGAGTAGTCAGCATACGATTCAATCTCTAAAATTATTAATGCAAAATGACTCCAAAAACAAACTAGATTATTTTAAATTATACATCAAATTTAATGACAGCATACAGGACCAAGAAAGGTTAACCAGTAATAAATTTGCTAGAATTGCCTATGAAACAGATCAGATAGAAGAGAAAAATGAATTGCTATCTAAACGAAATACTAATATCATAATTGGATCCGGAATTACAATTCTTTTATTAGCTATCTTTTTTGTCATCTATCGTCTTAAATCAAAAAATAAAGAATTGCTTTTTACTCAGGATCAACTAGCTGCTAATGAAAGAATATACCAGCTAATGCTTGCTCAACAATTAGAAACCGACAAAGCGCGAAATGAGGAAAGAAAACGCATCGCAATGGAGCTCCATGATGGCATTGTAAATAGTATTTTTACTACTCGCTTTAATCTAACTCAATTAGATTCAAACCAAAAAGATAAAAAAGAACAATTGGTCAAAGAACTCGAAAAAGCAGAAAATGAAATCAGACGGGTTTCTCATGATTTGACACAAAATGAGAGCTTTGAAGATAAAAATTTGCCAGATATACTAGCCTCTTTAGTAAAATCCCAGAAAAATCAATTCAATACAGAGTTTGATTTATCAGTCGATAAGTATATTGATTGGATATCGGTTTCTAGTGTATATAAAACACATATTTACCGTATTATACAAGAAGCAATTCAGAATGTTAATAAATATGCCGAAGCAGAAAAATGTTATATAATGCTGTTAAAAACAGATACTAAAATAACGATTCGGATTTGGGATAACGGAATTGGTTTCAATCAAAAAAAGACAAAGCACGGCATAGGTCTAATAAACATCAAAGAAAGGACTAAAAATTTAAACGGAAACTTAAAAATCTCCTCCAGTATAGGAAAAGGTACTGCTTTAGAGATTATTTTTTAAAGACTAAAAACCTATTAATAAAATAATTCCATCCTTTCTTCAGTCTAAAATAGGAATCACCACCAAAACAACTTATCAAGCCATAAGTAGTAACACCCCAAACAATTCTAAAATTGCATATTCGAATAGAAGCGAAGCTTGTTTTCTTATTTAAGCAGAATTTACGCACAAGCTTCTAAAGACCAATTTATTAGATTTTGCTATGTTTCGACCGTGTTCATAAATTATTAAAGAAAAATACCACATATTAACATATCAATTAGTTTATTTCTCTAATTTATAAATTTTTTAATGTGGATATCACATACATCATTTATCCTTATACCTTTTTTTGGTAATCAAACCCATACTTTATTTAACATTATTTACTCTAAAACTACACCTTTTGTTAAAGGTTAAATTTCAGTAAACCACTTTTCAATTCTTCTTTATACTTTCGATTTGAAATTCTTTTTTAACAAAAATAATTTTGGTTTAGGTCAAATAAAATGCTGTTAAGTTGCTTAATAGTATTTCTGTTTTACAAAAATAGTACTATAAAATAAATCCTGCACGACGCTATTTACTAATTTGTTTTTGATTGACAACTATTTTTTTTCTTATGATTTTTCAGCCTTGCACCCAACTTAAAACGATTACAAATTAATTAAACCTAACAAATATGAATAAAATTTTACTTCAATTAGTACTCTTACTTTCTAGTAGTATTTGCCAAGCCCAAGACAAAATAACATTTAGTTATGACAATGC
>CANEZU010000287.1 GCA_947444255.1 Flavobacteriaceae bacterium
AAACTCGCGGCATCGACATCCTTACTCAATTCAATTTTGATTTTTCCTTTCGTAATAACCGATCTTCCCCATCTTGCTTTTTCTACTAATATCCCTTCTTCTTCCCAGTTGTGAAGTACCTTATCGATGTTTTTTTGTAATTTATCTTCAATCAATGCTTCAATATCTGCCTGTGATAAATTGTCAAAATTATATTTCTTGCTCACATTGATAAACAAGCCATCCCATTTGATAAAAGGACCAAATCGTCCCGTTCCCTTCTGAACACCCTCTCCCTTGTAAACGGCTACTGGCGCATCAGCGACTGCTTTCTCATCGATCAATTCCTGCGCTCTGGCAAAATCAACGTCCAATGGGTTTTCGCCCTTAGGCAAAGAAACAAAAGCTGCACCGTGGCGAATGTAGGGTCCATAGCGGCCATTGCTAACCTCAACTTCTTCTCCCTTATAATTCCCTAGATTCTTTGGAAGCAAAAATAAATTCAAAGCATCTTCCAGATTTATATTTCCAATATTTTGATCGGGCATCAAACTGGCAAATTTTTTCTCCTCATCTTCGGCATCTCCAATTTGTGCCATAGGTCCAAATTTCCCTAAACGTACCGAAACCGGTTTCCCTGTCTTTGGATCAGTTCCCAAAATGCGCTCGCCACTTTCGCGCTCAGCATTCGCCTCAACATCTTTGACCCTGGGGTGAAATTTGTCGTAAAACTCCTGCATCATCTGGGTCCAGTTGACATTGCCTTCTGCTATCTCATCAAAATCCTGCTCTACCTTAGCGGTAAAATTATAGTCCAATATAGTACCGAAATTCTTAACTAAGAAATCAGTAACGATGGTTCCAATATCTGTAGGTACTAATTTCCCCTTGTCCGATCCTGTGTTTTCTGTGAGTACCTTCTCAGCTAATTTCCCCGATGCTAAACTGATTTGCGTGTATTTACGCTCCTGCCCATCCAAATTTCCTTTCTCTACATAATTTCGGTTGATAATCGTCGAAATCGTTGGTGCATAAGTCGATGGTCGACCAATTCCCAATTCCTCTAATTTCTTTACCAAAGAAGCTTCAGTATACCGGGCCGGTGGTCGCGAATACCTTTCGGTAGCCGTGATATAATTGTTTGCTAGTCGCTCGTTGACTTTCAGCATCGGCAACATCCCTTCTTGCTCTTCTTCATCATCATCGTGGCCTTCAAGATACACTTTCAAAAAGCCTTCAAAAAGTAATACTTCTCCAGATGCGGTAAAGAGCTCCGAATGATTGTTAGCCTCTATTTTTACATTCGTACGCTCTAATTTCGCATCACTCATCTGGGATGCTAATGTTCGTTTCCAAATCAAATCATACAAACGAGCCTGATCTCTGTCGATATTTACCGTATGTCGCGACATATCAGTTGGACGTATCGCCTCGTGCGCCTCTTGAGCTCCCTTGCTTTTATTCACAAAGGTTCTCGGCTTGCTGAATTCCTTCCCATAGGATTTGATGATTTCGGCCTGAGCGGCTTCCATCGCATCCTTAGATAAATTCACACTATCAGTTCTCATATAGGTAATCAAACCGGCTTCATACAAGCGCTGGGCAAGTTGCATCGTGATTCCAACGGGCAAATACAATTTACGCGCTGCTTCCTGTTGCAAAGTAGAGGTCGTAAAGGGACCTGTTGGTGATTTTTTAGTGGGTTTCGTCTCTAAATCCGAAACTTTATAAGTAGAGCCTATATTTTTGTTTAAAAAATCTTCGGCTTCTTTTTTTGTATTAAAATTCTTAGGAAGTTTGGCCTTGAATACCTTCCCGCTCTCATTCGTAAATTCCGCCACAATAGAATAACTCGCTATCGCATTAAATTGCTGAATTTCGCGCTCCCGTTCCACAATCAATCGCACCGACACCGATTGAACACGACCTGCCGATAAGCCTCCTTTGATCTTTCTCCATAAAACAGGAGATAATTCATACCCTACCAAACGGTCCAAAACACGTCGCGCTTGCTGGGCATTTACTAAATTATAATCAATTTCCCTCGGATTTTCTATCGCCTTCAAAATCGCCGTCTTCGTAATCTCGTGAAAAACAATACGCTTGGTTTTACTTTTGTCTAATTTTAATTCTTCCGCAAGATGCCAGGATATAGCCTCCCCCTCGCGATCCTCATCACTCGCTAACCATACCATTTCTGCATTCTTAGACAAAGTTCTCAGTTTGCTAACCAAAGCTTTTTTATCTGCCGAAACTTCATATTTGGGCTTGAACCCATTCTCTACATCTACACCTATCTCTTTCGAAGGCAAATCGGCAATATGACCATAACTGGATTCAACCTGATAGTCACTTCCTAAAAATTTCTCGATTGTTTTTGCCTTTGCAGGTGACTCTACGATCACTAAATTCTTTGCCATCTTACTTTTGTTTGAGTCGCAAAAGTATATGATTTTTTTAAATTTTAAGATTTTTAAATTTTAAAAGTCAATTTTAACGTTGATTTGTGAGTTTAGCAACCCTAGTCCTACCACAATAGTCTCCCTTATAGGAAGTCCACAGTCCGCTATAAAAAAAATACACAGCAAAAAATAATGAAGACTACTGTCCCACATACAGAAAAACAAATTCCCACATAAAAAAGAGATAATAAAATACAAAGAAAGCTTTAGCCCTAAACAACGATGCTTACAGTCCCATTTAAAAAAGGACGAATTCCTGAATAAAAAAGGATATACCAAAATATAAAGAAAGCCGTTGCCCCAATCAACGATGCCTACAGTCCCATATAAAAAGGACAAAGTACCTTAGAAATAGGGATATAATAAAATACAAAGAAAGCTGTTGCCCAATCAACGATGGCTACAGTCCCATTTAAAAAAGGGCAAAGTCCCTTAGAAATAGAGATATAATAAAATATAAAAGAAAGTTGTAGCCCTAAACAACGATGGCTTCAGTCCCATTTAAAGAAGGACAAAGTCCCTTATAAATAAAAATATAATAAAATAGAAAGAAAGCTATCGCCCTAAACAACGATGCCTACAGTCCTTCATAATCAAGCTTACTGTCCCTCATAAATAAAAATATAGTAAAATACAAAGAAAGCTGTTGTCCTAAACAACGATGGCTACAGTCTCATTTAAAAAAGGACGAAGTCCTGAATAAAAAGGATCTAATAAAATAGAAAGAACGCTTTTGCGCAAATCAAAGAAGGCTGAATTCCTATTTAAAGAAGGACAAAGTACCTTTTAAATAAAAGTATAATAAAACAGAAAGAAAGCTGTTGTCCTAAAC
>CANEZU010000288.1 GCA_947444255.1 Flavobacteriaceae bacterium
AAAAAGACATAGATTTTGCGAAATTTTTAGGAATCTCTCCTCAAGTTTTATACAATTGGAAGTCTAGAAATACATTTGATGCCGAGTTAATATATACCAAGTGTATGGATATTAATCCGGAGTGGATTCTAACAGGAAGCGGATCCATGCTTAAAAAAGATGATAATTTAAAATCATACGCTTCTAAAAATGCACAAAAATCGATTCCTTTAATTCCTTTGGAATCTTCTTTAGGTTTTGCTTCTGAGGAATATCAAATCAAAGAGCATGAAAGTGAACATTTTATTATTCCCACTTTTAAGGCTGCTGATTATTTAATGTATGTAAAAGGGTCTTCAATGTATCCCAAATTTAGTAGCGGTGATATTGTTGCTTGTAAAAAATTAGCACTTGATGATTTGTTTTTTCAATTGGATAAAGTGTATGTTCTTGAAACTGCTCAGGGAGTTTTGGTCAAACGAATCAAATCAGGTAGTACAGATGAGCATGTTACGATAGTTAGTGAAAATGACAGTTATGACACTTTCGAATTGCATATGTCTAAGATAAATGCCGTAGCTATTGTTATTGGAGTGATAAGATTAGATTAATTTATTATACATTTTGTTTACTGTTTTTTAAAATTAATTTTCATTTTTTTTAAAATATTCTAATTTAAAAAGTAATATTATAACTACATATTACAGAAAAAAATATATTTTATTTGTAATATTGTCGGAAAGAGACTATTTTTCTATTAAAAACCAACCAAATCCTTTTTTTTAATATCTTTAAATGAAATCAAACAAAAAAGAACTAATAAACCTAGATTTATTAGAACAATTAATTTCAGATTATTGGATTAACCAAAATGAAAATAATCATAATTTACCTGCGGATTCCTTAATAACAGAGATTAATATTATTGATCCAGTCAGTCTTTATGCTTCGATTAAACCCTTAATTATTGAGGAATTGAATTCGGCCGTGATGAAAGCTGTTAAGAAAATTGAAATCCAAAACTTTTCGGATATCAAAAACTTGTCTTCAAGTGTGGTCAATAATTCCTTGCAGTTGTGTAGAGAATATGTGGCTGTTTCTGCCTTAGATAAAATTGATTTTATCAAGATGACAGATATTATGTACTGTAAAGCGGAAGGAAAGTATACCCGATTTTATCTTTCCAATGGAGAAACCGTTGTTTCTAGCCGAAATATTGGGGATTATGAACTACGAATCCTTGATATAAATAGCTTTTTTAGAGTTCATAACTCTTATATCGTCAATATGCGGTATTTGTCTCGAATTAATAAACTGGACGGAACCAGTTGTGAGATGATTAATGGAGTACAGGTTCCGGTTTCAAAACGCAGACAGGAAGACTTTATTAAATACATCAAGCTTAAGGAATAAGTTTATATTAGCAGGCAATACTTCGAGTTTATCTTCTAGCTTTCACTACTCTAGCTTTCATAAAATACTTGTTTTTTCTTTTTTCGCGAATAACTATTCTTTATTTACTACCATTTATACCAGTATATTCCCACTTGTTACTTCGGACATTGAAATTAAACGATAAGTATTTAGCTTTGATAAAGATACTGATTTCCTTTTAGTTGCTCTGTTTCAGTATCTAAACCAACCTTATTAAACCGCTATTTTGAAAATCTTAAAATACATCATTTGTAATTCTAACATTCCAGTACTTTTTAGTAAGGAAATAGTTCATGATGAATTTTCTTTAAAAGTAAAATCTGCCGGTTTTTTGATTGTTAGATTTGACAATCAATTAAATAAATTCAAAGCGAAATGCTTTGGCGAAAGTTCTTCCCTTAAAATTAAAGCGAATCCCTTGGAAGATGAGCAGCTTATAGAAATTTATTTAAATGAACAGTTTTTTTCTTTTACCAATGTTGACACAAAAATAGAAAATGCAACACCAAATTATTAATCGCACTGAATTTAAAGAAAATCCCAAGGCGCTCGAATATATGAACGATTTTGGTGCCATTTATAAGGATAGAATTATCATTCATAGTTCAGATGCTATAGTTCCTATAAAGCTCAAAAATATTTCTAAAATAGTTTTAGTGAAACGAAGAAAATTACATTTAAATTTTACTTTTATTCTTTCCTCTTTTGTGTTCTTTTTAGTGGTGACCTTTAATCATTTGTATTTTTTTTCTGAAATTCTTCTTGATTTTATGGGTTTTTTATTGGCTATTACAGGGCTTTTTTATACCGCTCATCAATATAAATTTATTGTTGTAAACCAGTTTGATTTTATTGAATTGGAAGTTCATGATTCGTTAAAATACGAAGCCGAAGAATTGGTAGCGGAATTCAATGAAAGATATTCTAAGGCTTAACTAGTCTTTTTAAAACGCGCTGAATTTCCGGAATCGTTTACCTTAAAACCAGACCTAATGCAGAATACTAAAAAGGATAAACCATGGAAAGTCTATATTATTGGTGACTTACCGGCCCATATATCTGTAAAATGCAAAAATAAATTCAACCTCATTCAAGAAAAACTTGAAAAACGAGGCTTTGCTGTTGTCAATCCAATGGATGCTTTTGTAGAAAATCAGACTCCTGTCGAAGCTAATTTATCGAATTTAAATAAATTAGCTACTTGTAATGCCGTGCTGATAATGTCAAATGTTTCTTTTAAAAAGAAAAACAATTGGGAGCTTAAACTAGCTTTAGATTTAAATCTTATCATCCTACATGGAACGCTTTTAGCGATGAATCTCTCTTAGATTCTGAATGCGATTCCATTATTTAGTACGCTTTAAATTTTTACGTTTCTCAGTCGTAGCGCGTTCGCAATCACGGATACCGAACTAAAACTCATGGCTAAAGCAGCCAGCATAGGGGACAATAGTATTCCGAATAAAGGATATAGAATTCCTGCTGCAACTGGAACTCCCACCACATTATAGACAAAGGCAAAAAACAGATTTTGTTTGATGTTCTTCATCACAGCATGACTCAGATTCTTTGCTTTTACAATACCTTGTAAATCTCCTTTTACTAGCGTAATTTTCGCACTTTCAATGGCTACATCTGTTCCGGTTCCCATGGCGATTCCAATGTCTGATTGCGCTAATGCCGGCGCGTCATTGATTCCATCTCCTGCCATAGCAACGATTTTTCCTTCAGCTTGCAAGCGTTTTATTTCATTTAATTTATCCTCGGGCAAACAAGCGCCTTTAAAAGAAGTCAAATTCAATTCAACAGCCACAGCCTTTGCCGTATTTGGATTGTCTCCACTCAACATAATTACTTCA
>CANEZU010000289.1 GCA_947444255.1 Flavobacteriaceae bacterium
AATCGTCTTCTTCCTATTTTATCCCCTCCCGGTTTTGGAATATATCCTTTTCCAAATCGAGCTAAAAGTGGTCCAACTATCATAATCGATCCTCTTAAAGAACCACCCTCTTTTTTAAATGCTTCGGTTTCTAAATAGCCCATATTAACCTCATCGGCTTCGAAAGTAGCGGTGCTTTTATTTATTCTATTAATTTTCACACCCAAATTCGTCAATAAAGCAATCAATTTATTGACATCGATGATATCTGGAATGTTATTAATTGTTACTTTTTCTGAAGTTAAAAGCACAGCACATAAAATTTGTAATGCTTCATTTTTAGCTCCTTGTGGTGTGATTTCCCCTTTAAGGCGAATGCCTCCTTCAATTTTAAAAGTTCCCATAGTTCTTGATTATAATTTATAAGTACGTGCTAGAAGCTATATATTTTTAAATTATAGCTACAAATTCACGACTGATTTTACAAAGGTTTTCTGTTTAAATTTTTATGCGTTGGATTTGATGGTTTACCATTTTTTACAATTTTAGGTTTTATCGCTCCTGCTGGGATAATTTTATTGGACACGCGTTTATTGGTGCGCATCAAATCTGTAGTATTCAAAAGTTCTTCCGTACTCTGAGTCAAATTGATTTTTCCGTCTGATAATTCTAATAAATGTTCAAAAATCACATCATCTTTAACCGTATCTTTATTCCAACTCAAATAGGACTTTTTCATGTGATTTGCAATCACTTTTACCAAAGCATTTTTAAGTTCCCCATCTTCCCAATTATTGGCAACGTCAATCATATATTTGATATTGTTACCATAAAAACGATATTTAGGAAAGTTTTGTGGATATTTTAAAACATCTGGTTTTAATTGTAATACCTCGCGAGAAGGGATTGGATATGGTGAATCTACATCAATTTTAAAATCTGACATTATAAAAAGCTGATCCCATAATTTATGCTGAAAATCAAGCACATCACGAAGATGGGGATTTAAACTTCCCATAACCTGAATGATATATTTTGCAGCTTTATTCCGTTCAACTCTATCTTCGATTGCCGTTGCCTGTTCGATCAATTTTTGCAAATGTCGACCGTATTCTGGAATAATTAAATGTTGTCTTTCAGAATTGTATTCTAAATTAAACACAACATCATTTGCAACTTCTTTTATATATTTTGCTGTCATATTTATAGGGAGATTATACCTTCTATTACTGAAACTTCTAGGTATTTATCAATTATATCTTGTGAACTATTCATTCTAACATCTACAGAAACACTAGTGTATTTTCCTGTTTTTGAATGCTTTGTAACGATTACTGCTCCTAAATTATCAAAGGCGTTTTCAACAATTTCGACCTTATTATTATTGGATGGAACTATAAATTTAAACAAATATTCTGCTGGCCAAACGTTGCTATTGTCTAATTCTGTGCGCAACCTTTCATAAAATTCTGAAGTCTTCTTATCCATTCGATTATAAAAATAAAGCAAATATACAGTTTCAAATGTGAATTATGAATGATGTAATATGAATTTTTAGAATTACTGTTTTTTTAACGCTCTTCAATTTATAAAATCCCAATAAGTTTAAGTAAATTTGCCCCTTATTTCCAAAAAAGTGCAAAAAGAAATCATAGTTATTATTGGCGGTCCCGGTACGGGGAAAACAACGATTATTGATGCCCTAGTAAACAATGGTTATTGTTGCTATCCCGAAATTTCACGCGAAGTGACTATAGAAGCCAAAAAACAAGGCATCGAACAATTATTTCTTGAAAAGCCATTATTGTTTAGCGAATTACTTCTTGAGGGCAGAAAAAAACAATTCGCAAATGCGCAAAAAGAAACCCATGATGTCGTTTTTTTAGATCGTGGAATACCTGATGTTTTGGCTTACATGCACTATATTGGAGACAGCTATCCTGCTTTTTTTGATCTTGCCTGCAAAGAACACACCTATTCTAAAATCTTTATACTCCCACCTTGGGAAGAAATTTACATCAGCGATGAAGCCCGTTATGAAAATTATGAACAGGCTAAACTCATCTACAACCATCTAATAGAAACCTATGAAAATTATGGTTATAATCTCATTGAGGTCCCAAAAGATACAGTTGAAAATCGAATCCATTTTATTCTGAATGCTGTCTTAAAATAATTTAAATTTTTTCTTTTAAATTTTAACAGTTTTAACAGTTTTATTTTAGGAATAATAAAATTTATTATATTTACTACTGACTTATTTAACATTTCCGAAAAAAGCGGATGTTAAATAACTAATTCTGAAATTAATGGATGTCTGAATCTTTAGAAATTCTAAAAAAATATTGGAAACACGATCAGTTTAGATCGCTGCAAAACGAAATAATTAATTCTGTTTTGAGTGGCCAGGATACTTTTGCCCTGATGCCAACGGGTGGAGGAAAATCAATTTGTTTTCAAGTTCCGGCCATGATGAATGAGGGAATCTGTTTGGTAATTTCTCCCTTAGTAGCATTAATGAAAGATCAGGTTGCTAATTTGCAAAAACGCGACATAAAAGCTATTGCTCTGACTGGCGGAATCAAATCAGATGAAATGATTGATCTTTTAGACAATTGTCAATTCGGAAATTATAAGTTTCTCTACCTTTCTCCCGAACGTTTACAATCGGATTGGATATTGGACCGAATAAAAAATTTGCCTATTAATTTGATCACAATTGACGAAGCGCATTGTGTTTCGCAGTGGGGTCATGATTTTAGACCCGCTTATTTGAAAATATCTAATTTGAAACCTCACTTTCCTAAAGTTCCTTTTTTGGCTTTGACCGCAACCGCAACTCCAAAGGTAAAAGAGGATATTATCCAGGAATTGGGATTGAAGAATCCAGGGGTTTTCCAAAAATCTTTCGCTCGTGATAATATTGCTTATATGGTTTTAGAAGTCGAAGACAAACTAAATCGTATTGGTCAAATTTTAAAGAAAAATCCAGAGCCTTCTATCATATACGTTAGAAATCGCAAGTCTTGTTTGGATATTTCTTCGCAATTAAACGCTTTTGGATTCAAAGCTACATATTATCACGGCGGCCTTTCTGCCAAAGAAAAAGACAAAAATATGCAGCTTTGGATGAACGAAGACGTTCAGGTTATTGTAGCCACCAATGCTTTCGGGATGGGAATTGACAAAGCCAATGTAAAAACGGTTATTCACATTCAACTTCCGGAAAATATTGAAAATTATTACCAGGAAGCTGGAAGATGCGGAAGAAATGGAGAAAAAGCATTTTCA
>CANEZU010000290.1 GCA_947444255.1 Flavobacteriaceae bacterium
CCCCCTATTTATTCATAATATTAGGATAAATCTAATTTGCCTTCCTCCCAAAATGACTACTTTAGCCTTAAATTATATATACTGAAATATCATGAATAAGAAAGTAGTTATCGTTTCTGCCGTTAGAACTCCTATTGGAAGTTTTATGGGCGCGCTCTCCTCTCTGACCGCACCACAATTAGGAGCTGTAGCTATCAAAGCTGCCTTGGCCAAAATTAATTTAGACCCGCAAGTAGTAGACGAAGTTATTATGGGAAATGTAGTGCAGGCTGGGGTCGGTCAAGCTCCTGCGCGTCAGGCTGCCCTCCTCGCCGGTCTACCCAATACCGTTATCGCTACCACCATTAATAAAGTATGTGCCTCCGGAATGAAGGCCGTGATGCAAGCCGCCCAAGCCATCATTGCCGGTGATGCCGATATAATCGTCGCCGGTGGTATGGAAAACATGAGCCTAGCTCCTCACCTAATCAATTTGAGAAATCCTCAAAAATTTGGACCAGCTAGCATGATCGACAGTCTTCAAAAAGATGGTTTATCCGATGCCTATGACAATCAGGCTATGGGCGTTTCTGCCGATCTCTGTGCGTCCGAATACAAGATCAGTCGCGAAGCACAAGATGCTGCCGCAATTCAGTCCTACGAGCGTTCAGCCAAAGCTTGGGAAGCCGGAAACTTCGACCAGGAAGTGGTGCCCGTTTCCGTTCCACAAAGAAAAGGAGATCCTAAAATCGTCTCCCGAGATGAAGAGTTTACAAGCGTCCAACTCGATAAAATACCCAACTTAAAACCTGCCTTTACAAAAGATGGTACCGTTACCGCCGCCAATGCGTCGACCATTAATGATGGCGCTGCTGCCCTAGTGGTCATGAGTGAAGAAAAAGCAATTGCGCTCGGACTCACTCCCCTAGCCTACATTCGTGCCTATGCCGATGCCGCCCAGGAGCCCAAATGGTTTACAACAACTCCAGCCAAGGCAGTGCCAAAAGCTTTAGCCAAAGCAGGTCTTAGCATTCCCGAAGTAGACTTTTTCGAATTCAACGAAGCCTTTGCCGTAGTTGGCCTAGCCAATGCGCAAATCCTCGGCCTGGATGAGGCTAAAATCAATGTGAATGGTGGCGCTGTTTCGCTGGGTCATCCCCTCGGCTGTTCTGGAGTGCGAATTATCGTAACGCTGATCAACGTTTTACAACAAAACAAAGCCAAAATTGGTGTGGCCGCGATCTGTAATGGTGGTGGTGGCGCCTCGGCTATTGTAATCGAAAGAATTTAATTTCTTCCTTTTTATAAATGATGAATTTTGAATTCCGAATGATTTTTTATATCATTGCATCGAATTCAGAATTCATCATTCTAAATTTTAAAGAACCCCACCAATGTTTGGAATTTGTAATTTGTCCAGTATTCCTTTACGAATTGAACCCAATGACCGGAGCGAAATCGTTTCTCAGGTCTTATTTGGCGAACATTTTAAAGTCATGGAACGAATTAAACAATGGGCACGAATCAAAATGCAATTCGATGATTACGAAGGTTGGATCGATACCAAACAATACCAAACGATAAGCGAAAGCAACTACAACCAACTTTCGGAGGACAGCATCGTTCTAAATTCCGACCTGATCGATTATATTACAGGTCCTAATAATTTTCTGATGCCTATTCCCCTTGGCGCCTCGCTTTCTTTTCTAAACAATAGCGAAATAAATACCGAAAACTACGATTTTGAAGGCATGAAAATTAGCGGCATCAAACCCAAAGCCAATCTGATCAATACCGCCTTTATGTATTTACATGCGCCTTATCTCTGGGGTGGAAAAACACCTTTTGGCGTCGATTGCTCGGGTTTTACCCAAATGGTCTATAAATTAAATGGCTACCCTATTCTAAGAGATGCTTCGCAACAAGCACTTCAAGGCGATGCTCTTAGCTTTATTGAAGAAAGTGAAGCCGGTGATTTGGCTTTCTTTGACAATGAAGAAGGCAAAATAATACACGTAGGCATCATCATGAACGACAACTATATCATCCATGCCAGTGGAAAAGTTCGCATCGACCGCCTCGATCACCTCGGTATCTATAATGCCGAAACCAACCGCCACACCCACAAATTAAGGGTCATCAAAAAAATCGTATAAAACTGCTCCACCCCTTGAAACGCGATTTATCGCGTCTTACTCCCACAATCACAATATTTTCTTTCATCAAATTGATCACAGCTATTTCTTTCGATAATCGGCTGTTTCATCACGTTTCATCCTAACCCAATAAAAGCACGATTCATCGCATCCCATCATAAAAAAAACCGCCTTACTTTTCAGTAAAACGGTTGTTTTGGAATTAATAATATAATTTACAGAAACACGAACTATCGCATCGCTATAAGCCTTTTATTTCTTAGCTGCAGTCATCTTAGCCTTCAATGCTTTTTTCTTATCCATCATTTCCAAAGCGCCATATACATTTAGCAAAGTCGTAGCTACTTCTTCATTCTCTGGATTCAGCTCATTTGCTTTTTCCAAAAACGGAATAGCACTAGAGAAAACATCTTCTCTTTGTTTTTTAAGAACCGCGTATCTCTTGTTGTCTTTATCGCTATTCCCCAATTTGTTCATCTCTGCAATGATCTTTTTCTCTCCCTCTAATTTTAAGATGGCAAGATTCAAATAAGCATTCACATAATCCGGTTTGATCTCAATCGCTCTTTTGTAATATTTCTCCGCTTCTACAGCATCACTTTTTGAGGTGATAACGCCTAGATTATAGACTAAATCAGCATCATTTGGATTTTTAGCTAGGATTTCAGTAACTAATTTTTTGTAAGTCACAAAATCATCCAATTTCAAATAAAGATCCGCTTCCGTCAAAATGATAGAAATATCATCCGGATTCGCCAATCTGGCTTCTGCCAAGGCAGCTTTCGCTTCTGGAACCTTGTCTTTCTGAACTAATATCAAAGCGATGTTTTTGAAAATCTCTCCTCTTTTTGATGGTATCACTTCATCTCTAGAATCCGTATGCGTTTTCAACTTCACCATCTGATCTCTCTCTGATTTAGTACTGAAAAAATCTTCCTTATCAGTAAGTACATTTTTGGCATAATACAAAGTCCCTTCACCAGAAAAATTCTTAGTTTTCAGTTCTTCATAATAAGCTAAGGCCGTATCAAAATCCTGAGCGCTTACCGCATAACTGGCAGCATAATATAATTTCTCCAAATCCGTTGGATCTAAATCATATACCAAACGCAA
>CANEZU010000291.1 GCA_947444255.1 Flavobacteriaceae bacterium
AATTGGTTGGAATTTCTTTTTCCTACGAAAAAGGAAAAGGTTTCTATGTCCCTTTTCCCGAAAATCAAACAGAAGCGCAAACCTTAGTTGATAAATTCATCCCTTTCTTTGAAAATACAAACATCGAAAAGATTGGTCAGAATCTAAAATACGACTTAAAAATACTTTCTAATTATAAGATTACGGTTCAAGGAAAATTATTTGATACCATGATTGCTCATTATCTGATTAATCCGGATATGCGCCACAACATGGATATTTTGTCAGAAACCTATTTGCGATATGCACCAAAATCAATTGAAACCCTAATTGGTAAAAAAGGAAAAAACCAAAAATCAATGCGCGATGTTGATCTGGAAGAAATTAAAGAATATGCTGCTGAAGACGCCGATGTTACCTTCCAATTAAAAGAAATATTCACATTAGAATTAGATAAAACAGACACTAAAAAACTTTTTGAGGAAATCGAAATCCCATTAGTAAGCGTTTTAGCGGATATGGAAAAAGAAGGGATTCGCGTCGATACCGATTTTCTAAAGTCTTTATCGGCAACTTTAGAAACAGATATCAAAGCCCTGGAAGCTGGAATTTATGAAACTGCCGGCGAAAAATTCAATCTCGCTTCCCCAAAACAATTGGGTGATATTTTGTTCGATAAATTAAAAATTGGCGGAGCCAAACAAAAGAAAACTAAAACCGGTCAATATGCCACTGGCGAAGAAATTCTAAGTTATTTGGCCCTCGAAAATCCAATTGTAAAAGACATTCTGGATTGGAGACAGTTAATCAAATTACAAAACACCTATGTAGATGCTTTGCCAAATCAGGTCGATAAAGTGACGCATCGCATTCATACCGATTACATGCAAACGGTTGCCGCAACGGGTCGTTTGAGTTCTAACAATCCCAATTTACAGAATATCCCCATTCGTACTGAAAGAGGCCGCCAAATCAGAAAAGCATTCGTAGCTCGTGATGAGAATTACAGCATTGTTTCTGCCGATTATTCACAAATAGAGCTCCGAATCATTGCTGCTTTAAGCGGAGAAGAAAATATGATTAAAGCCTTTAAAAATAAGGAAGACATTCATAAATCTACCGCTTCAAAAGTGTTTAATGTCCCTTTAGAAGAAGTGACTCGGGAACAAAGAAGTCATGCTAAAACAGTAAATTTCGGAATTATTTATGGGGTTTCTGCTTTTGGATTAAGCAATCAAACTTCCCTTTCTCGATCTGAAAGTGCCGCCTTGATCGAAGCCTATTACCAAACTTATCCAAGATTGAAAACCTATATTAATGACCAAATTCAGTTTGCTCGCGAAAATGGTTACGTGCAAACTATATTAGGAAGACGTCGTTATTTAAAAGATATCAATTCTCAAAATGCAATTGTTCGTGGTGGTGCCGAAAGAAATGCGGTAAACGCGCCTATACAAGGAAGTGCTGCCGACATCATCAAAATTGCTATGATCAACATTCATAAAAAATTAACTTCGGAAAACTGGAAAAGCAAAATGCTCCTTCAGGTGCATGATGAGCTCGTTTTTGATGTTCATAATTCCGAATTAGATAAAATAAAACACTTGATCAAACAAGAAATGGAACATGCCTATGAGTTGGAAGTTCCTTTAGATGTTGAAATTGGTGCTGGTAAAGATTGGTTGGAAGCGCATTAAACCTATCTCTAGTAAACACATAAAAAACGCTAACCGTATTTAAGGATTAGCGTTTTTTATTTAAATTGAATTGGTATCGAATTATAACTTACGGGTAGATTCTCTTTCTCTTAATTCTGTTTTAATAACTGTAGTTTTATAAACATAATCATCCTCTTCCTTAGTTTCAAGTTTGGCAATTAGCAATCGGGCAGCTGCTTCCCCAATTTCTGGTCCGTGCTGACTCACTGTGGTCAAACTTGGCGTAAGCCTTCTTGAGGCTAGAATTCCATCTGCAAAACCAATTATAGAAAGATTCTCCGGAATTTTAAATCCTTTTTTAACACCCATTTTTAGGGCAGCTACCGAATCGCTTTCATCCAAAGCAAAAATTCCGTCAATAGTATTATTGTCGAATATCGCTTCTATTTTTCGGTCAAGATCCTCTTCAGTCTCTGTGAGAAGTATAATATTTTCATTTACTGCAATCTTGTTATTTTCTAATGCTTTTAAATAACCATCATATCGAAGTTTCCCAACACTTAAATTACCCAATGAGGAAAATAAAGCAATATTTTTACAACCCAAATTAATTAAATGTTGTGTCGCATGAAGCGCCGAATCAAAATCATCAACAATTACTTTGTCGCAATGTACTTCATCCGAAATTCGATCAAACATAACTATAGGAGTACCATCATTTATGATTTCATTAAAATGATCAAACTTATGTTCTTTTTGAGCTTCTTCCGAAACAGACAATATAAATCCGTCAATCGTTCCATTACTCAACATGTCTAAAGTGTGTATTTCCTTACTTAGCGATTCATTAGAGATACAGGTAATCACATTATACCCTTTTTCATCGGCTACTTTTTCAACACCACTAAAAACTTTAGCAAAAAAAGAATTCAAAATATTAGGAAGAATAAGCCCTATGGTTTTCGTTTTTCTGTTTTTTAGGTTAAGTCCTATTATATTCGGTTTATAGTTTTTAAGTTTCGCATACTCCTTAACCTTCGTTTTTGTGGATTCACTTATTTCAGGACTATCATTAAGTGCCTTTGATACTGTAGAAACAGAAACGTGAAGTTCTTTTGCAATTTGTTTAAGCGTAGCTTTTGATTTCATAATAATAATGTTAAAAATGTAAAAATAAGAAAACTATTCCTAATATAATATAGAGGAGCAAAAGCTTAATACATTTTATAATAATTAGTTTCCAAAGGCATGTTCCTAACAGATAAAAGTAGACCTATATTAACCTACATTAAAACATAAAGGAAAAATCATATCTGCTTATAAATAAGTCTTTTCTAATAATTTTAACGGTCATGAAAAAACCCTTAAAATAATCTTTTAGAGGTATTTGTATTTAAAATAAATAATTGTACTTTTGCAACCCCTTTATTGGGGATGGAATGTTTAATTAAAATAATATTATGGACGCATTAAGCTACAAGACAATGTCTGCAAGCAAAGCCACTGTTACAAAAGAGTGGATTGTTGTAGATGCTGATGGTCATAACTTAGGTCGTCTTGCTTCAAAAGTCGCTATGATTTTGAGAGGTAAGTACAAGCCA
>CANEZU010000292.1 GCA_947444255.1 Flavobacteriaceae bacterium
CTATAGGACCATTAATGGGATGCAATATTACTACTATTTTTGTTTTTAAGCAAGTATTTTTACGCTTCTTACTTTGATTTTTTTATCTTTTCTTATTTTAGTTCGCTTAGTAGCTTTCTACTAATCTTAGTATAAATGGCTTAGACGATTTCCTGACACAATTCGATAAGCACGCCATTCGTAGTTTTTGGATGCAGAAAAGCTACCATTTTATTATCGGCCCCTTTTTTAGGGGTTTCATTCAAGACCACAAAGCCTTCTGCTTTGAGGCGAGCAATTTCAGCGTAGATGTCTTCTACATCAAAAGCAATATGATGAATACCTTCACCTTTTTTCTCTATAAATTTAGCAATAGGACTTTCCGGATTAGTGGCTTCCAATAGCTCGATTTTATTGGGCCCGTTAAGGAAAAAGGAGGTCCGAACACCTTCACTGGCTACTTCTTCTTGTTTGTAGGCTGCTGCGCCAAAGAGTTTTTCGAAGAGCAAATTAGAGACCTCTAAATCTTTGACCGCTATTCCAATATGTTCTATTTTTCTCATCTAAATATTAATTTGTAGCTGTGGTGACTGGACTTGATAATACTGTAAATATATTCATTTATTAGCTTCGGAAACCATTGCAGAAGTGCAATCTACTTACTATTCTATTTTAACAAAATTAAAGTTTGCCCCTTTGCTACTTTGTGGCTCTAAAAAAATCGTATTTTTGCAGCATGGAAACGAATAGACAGAAAAAAATAGGTGGTGTAATCCAAAAAGATTTGGTAGACATTCTACAAGGAGAAATAAGAAAAAACGGGATTTCAAATTTAATTATCTCCGTTTCAAAGGTGAGTGTAACTACCGATTTATCAGTAGCAACGGTACATTTGAGTGTTTTTCCTCAGGATAAAGCAGTAGAAACTTTGGCTGCCATCAAATCCAATTCCTATTTAATTAAACATGATTTATCACAAAGAGTGCGCTTGCAATTGCGAAAAGTACCGAATCTGATTTTCTTTATTGATGACTCTTTAGACTATATCGAAAAGATTGACCATGCTTTATCCAACCGAGAAAATCCTATCGAAAACAGAGACCTTCTAGAGAAACGCAAAAAAATATAAGTTGAATTTCTCCTTATTCATCGCCAAACGCTACATTTTTAGTCGGAGTAAAAATAATGCAATCAACATTATTACTCGGATCGCTTCGGCAGGAATTATTATTGGCGCCATGGCTTTGTTTGTGGTTTTATCTGTTTTTAGCGGATTAAAAGATTTCAGTTTATCCTTCAGCAACGACTTTGACCCCGATCTGAAAATTACTGCTAGCAAAGGAAAATCTTTTTTTGTTACGGAAGAGCAAGAACAGAAAATTTTAAAAATAAACGGTATTGCTTCTCAAACCAAAGTTATTGAGGAGCGCGTTTTATTTATGTTTGATGGCAAAGAAGAAGTCGCTTCTCTAAAAGGGGTGGACTCTATTTACAGCCGGGTGAATCAAGTTCACAAAACACTTTTTAACGGACAATGGCTCAATCCCAATACCAATCAAGTAGTGGTAGGTTACGGAATATCTGCCAAACTTTCTATGGGTTTATTTGATTTCAATAACAAATTAGAAGTTTTTGTCCCAAAACCAGGCGAAGGAACTATAGAAAATCCGGAGCAGGCTTTCAATAAAGCAACCATTATCCCTGTTGGAATTTATGCTATCAGTGAAGATCTCGATTCTAAATATGTCTTTGCCGATTTGGGTCTGAGTCAGGAATTATTAGAATACAAACCCAATCAGGTATCGGGAATCGAAATTAAACTACTCCCCAATGCCAATGAGGAACAAATTAAAAAAGAGCTCCAAACTCTTTTTAAAAATCAGCTGACCATAAAGAATAGAGCACAACTTAACGATAGTCTCTATAAAATGCTGAATACCGAAAATACTGCGGTATACCTCATCTTTACCTTGGTGATTATCCTGACCTTGTTTACGCTTGCCGGAGCAATTATCATGATGATATTGGATAAAAAAGACAATTTAAAAACACTGCTGAACTTGGGTACAGAAATCACTGCTTTGCGCAGAATTTTCCTGCTTCAGGGAACGATTTTGACTTTTTTAGGCGGAATAATCGGGCTTATCCTGGGAGTAATTGTCGTTTTAATACAACAACATTATTCTGTAATAATGATCACCGAAAACCTTGCTTATCCAGTAGTTTTTACTATTCAAAACGCATTAGTCGTTTTGAGCACCATCTTTGTTTTGGGATTTATTGCCTCTTGGATTGCCAGTAGCAGAGTAAGTACAAAATTATTGGAATAGCGTTTAAACGAATTCGTAACCCGAATATACTTCATCAATTTCTTTTAAAATAGCATACAAACCTTCGGGATCATCTGTGGTCACTAGTTTTTGTTTGTATTCTTTGAACGAATGAACCCCTTTGAAATAATTGGTATAATGGCGCCGCATTTCTACAATTCCTAGTCGTTCTCCTTTCCATTCCATAGACCAAGTTAGATGATTTCGGGCCGCTTCAACTCGGTCGATAATTGTTGGAGCAGCTAAATGTTCACCCGTTTTGAAATAATGTTTTATTTCATCAAATATCCAAGGATAACCAATAGCAGCGCGACCTATCATAATTCCGTCGATACCGTATTCATTTTTATATTTCAATGCTTTTTCAGGACTATCAACATCGCCATTACCAAAAATAGGCATAGTGATTCGGGGATTATTTTTCACTCGGGCAATATGCGACCAATCGGCAGAACCTTTATACATTTGGGCACGCGTTCGAGCATGAATCGTTAGTGCCTGAACGCCAATATCCTGCAAACGCTCTGCAACCTCATCTATATTAATGGAATTATCATCCCAACCCAATCGGGTTTTTACGGTTACGGGCAAGTCTGTACTTCGAATTACGGCCTTAGTCAGGCGAATCATCAAATCTACATCTTTCAACACTCCGGCACCGGCCCCTTTGCAAACTACTTTTTTTACGGGACAACCAAAGTTGATGTCCACTAAATCCGGTTTCACAGTAGTTACAATTTTGGAGGAAAGTGCCATCGCTTCTTCATCACCCCCAAATATCTGAATACCGACAGGTCTTTCGTAATCAAAAATATCCAATTTCATTCGGCTTTTTATAGCATCCCGAATTAATCCTTCTGAGGAAATAAATTCAGAATACATCATATCAGCGCCATGAGCTTTACATA
>CANEZU010000293.1 GCA_947444255.1 Flavobacteriaceae bacterium
GCTTAAAAATCCAAGTCGATTTATATTCGCCCAAAGGTGCAAATCCAGCACCTTTAATAGACAACTTTGGATTCGGAATTATTTTTGTAAGGTTAATTTCGTTTACAGTTCCCAATCCATTGCAATGCGGACAAGCGCCTTTTGGAGAGTTGAAAGAAAATAAATTGGGTTCTGGATTTTGATAGGAGATACCAGTAGTAGGACACATTAAATTCCGACTAAAAAAGCGAACTTCGTTGCTGTCCTGATCTAATATCATCAGTACATTTTCACCGTGATACATAGCAGTTTTAATACTTTCGGTAAGCCTTTTATCGTTGTCTGCGCTAGTTTCAATCACCATTCTATCGATAACAATTTCGATATCATGGGTTTTATAACGGTCTAATTTCATCCCAGTTGTGATGTCTTTTACTTCTCCGTTAACGCGGACTTTCAGAAAGCCCTGTTTAGCAATTTGTTGAAATAATTCGCCATAATGCCCTTTTCGAGCGCGAATAACTGGAGCTAAAATATTGATTCTTTTAGCAAGGAAATCTTTCGTAATTAATTCCTTAATCTGTTCATCCGTATAGGAAACCATTTTTTCCCCTGTATTGTAACTATAGGCATCAGCGGCTCTGGCAAAAAGTAAGCGTTGAAAATCATAAATTTCAGTTATGGTTCCCACAGTTGATCGCGGACTTTTACTGGTTGTTTTTTGTTCGATAGCAATAACAGGCGAAAGACCATCAATTTTATCCACATCGGGACGTTCTAAGCCTCCCAGAAATTGTCTTGCATAGGCTGAAAAAGTTTCCACATAACGCCTTTGACCTTCTGCATATATGGTATCAAAAGCTAAGGAGGATTTTCCTGATCCCGAAAGACCTGTAATCACTACTAATTTCTCTCTTGGAATGGATATATCAATATTTTTGAGATTGTGAACTCGCGCTCCCAATACTTCGATATTATTGTTGTTTTCTAGCATAATTTTTGTCAAAATGCAAAGTTAACATTTTGATTTATTCTTTGTATGCAACAGTTGGGAAGATTTTGTTAAAGAGAAGATAAAAATCGATTTGAATTAATCAATACTCATTGATTTGAGTTTACTTCTATATGCTTCTAAAGCAATTGATTTAGAGATAAATCCAAAATATTTGCCATTTTTTAAAACGGGAAGAAAGACCATTTTAGCACTTTCAAATTTATTCATAACAGTTTCCATACTGTCTTCTGGGGAAATTATTTCTAAAGGAGAACTCATTACCTCTCTTACAAGGGTATATTTAACAGAATAACTATTGAATATTTTCTCTCTAATATCGTTAAAATGTACAATACCTAAAAATTGATTTTCCCTATTTACAACGGCAAAAATAACCTGATTGGAATGGGAAATTAAATCAACTAACTTTTCTAAATTTTCATCGGGTGAAATGGTTATATAATCGGTCTGGATAATTTTATTGATGTCTAATGTAGTTAGGATATTAGTGTCTTTATTACTGGTAAAAGCAAGTCCTTTTTTGGCTAAAGCCTTTACATCTAGTGAATGTTTTTCAAATCTTTTTGATATCGCAAAACTAATGGAGGTAACAATCATCAAGGGTATCATTAAATCATAACCACCCGTAATTTCGGCAATTAAGAAAATAGCGGTTAATGGCGCATGAAATAATCCACTTAGAATTCCAGCCATTCCAACCATGGTGAAATTGCTAACGGGTAAACTAGAAAAACCAATTAAATTAAAAAATTTGGAAAAGAAAAAACCGAGATAGGAACCCAAAAACAGAGATGGTGCAAAATTCCCGCCGTTTCCTCCACTTCCTAAAGTAATAGCTGAGGCAAAAACTTTAAGCATCATTGCACAGCCAACAAATATCAAAAGGACCCATTCGTTATTTCGATATCTGCCAAATAAAGTGTTTTCCAATAATTTTCCAGGATCATGTTGGGACAATGTTTTTATACTTTCATAACCTTCTCCAAATAAGGAAGGAAATATAAAGATTATTACTGCCAAAATTGAGGCGCCAAAAAAGGCTTTTTTGTAAGGATTTAGTTTTAATCTACTAAAATAATGCTCTACTTTGATAAAGTTTCTTGAATAATAAACAGAAAGTAAGCCCGTAAATAGTCCCAAAAGGATATAAAATGGAATATTATGGTAATCAAAAGTTTGTTGTTCTTTGAAATTTAATAAAGTAGCTTCATCCAAAGCGATAAGAGAAACTAAGGTTCCAGTTGCTGCAGCAATGATTATGGGTGTAAAAGCTGCAATACTTACATCTACCAATAACACTTCAATTGCAAATAATACGCCAGCTATTGGGGCATTAAATGCAGCTGCAATTCCAGCAGCTACACCACAACCTATGAGTAGCGTGCGGTCTTTGTAACTTAATTTATAGCGTTGGGCATAATTGGATCCAAATGCGGCACCTGTAATTACTATTGGGCTTTCTAAACCTGCAGATCCGCCTAAACCAACAGTTAATGAGCTGGTTATGATTTGGGCATACATTTGTTTTCTTGGAATAATACCTGCTTTTTTAGCAACGGCAAATAAAATTTGAGAAGTTCCTTTTTCGATTGTACCACTAAGAAAACGTTTAATTACAAATACAGTCAATAAAATCCCAACAATAGGTAAAATACTATTAATAAAACTCAATTTTACAATTCCATTGATATAAGTGGCAAAAGAGAAAACCTGATGGGCAAAAGTTTTTAAAACAATAACAGCAAAAGCAGAGGAGATGCCAACTAAAACACTTGACATAAAAATAAACTGCTTGTTGGACAGTATGCTCTGTAAAAAAATTAGGAGGTTTTCGAGCTTATGGAATAATTTTTTTAACATTAGTTATTTTCGTGATGCTGCGAATTTACCATTATTTTTGAGTTTATGAAAGGTTTTTGAGCGCTTCTTTGGTACTTAATGGTTTTAATTGATGCAGACTTACAAATTTTCGAACAGCCTCAGGATTCGTTTTTGCATATTCGCGTAAAGCCCAACCTATAGCCTTTTGAATAAAAAACTCCCCAGAATCAGCCCGTTTTAGACATTCCGAAAACAATACACCTTCATTTGTTTTTTGCTTGTACCCCAGTTGAAATAGGAGTAAACTGCGATTAAGCCATAAATTATTCGAATTTGTAAAATCTGAAATGCATTTTTCAATTTCATCCGGGAATTCATTTAAATATTCGCCAA
>CANEZU010000294.1 GCA_947444255.1 Flavobacteriaceae bacterium
AAAACCTTGTCAAAGTCACCTACTAAGACAAGGTTTTATTTATACAAATCAAATGTCATTATACTAAACTGCGCTTTAGCGAATAAATTACAATGAGCTTAGTGATCCATTAACTTACTATTTTTTTTTATATTTGCATTGACTTAGCTAAAGAGCTACTAAACAGAACACTTAAAATGCTATATTAGTGTTCCGAGTACTACAATTCACGGAAGTCAAAAAATTAGAAAATGAAAAAAGAAAAAATTATTTTTTGGACTGCAACGACAATCATCGCATTATTTGAAGGACTGATGCCTGCATTAACTTCTCAAACAGAATTGGCAAAAGAAGGGATTAAGCATTTGGGATATCCGGAGTATTTTGGAAACGCACTAGTAGTTTTTAAAGTTTTGGGTGTTTTAGCATTAGTAATTCAAAAAATTCCAAACCGAATTAAAGAATGGGCTTATGCTGGTTTTGCCTTTGACTTTATTTTTGCAACAATCAGTCATGGAGCTGTAGACGGACTAAACGGCCAAACCTTTTTCCCATTGCTCATATTCGGAATATTAGCCGTTTCCTACATTTACTTCCACAAATTAAAGTCACACACGAATTAATTCTTTCTCTTATTTTAAGCAAAGCAATAAGACGTAAAAACCGAATAATCGGCTGAAAACAAAATGCCAATGTTCCAACTAAACAATTCCTTTTTTGTTAAAAGTTTAAAAAAAGATATTATTTTTACCCCATAAAATTGACAATAATCTTAGACCGATGATTTCATCCCAAAATTCAGCACTTCGTTTTATTTTCATTACTCTATTACTAGATGTTATTGGTTTAAGCATAATTATTCCGGTATTCCCCCGATTAATCGAACAACTTATTGGCGGGAATATCAGTCAGGCTTCTCATTGGAGTGGCTTATTACTTTTTGCCTACTCTTTTATGCAATTTATTTGTGCTCCAATAGTGGGTAATTTGAGTGATCAATACGGACGAAGACCCGTTTTATTATTGTCTTTATTGGGTTTTGGAATTGATTATATTTTTCTATGGTTGGCACCAACAATAGGCTGGTTATTTCTAGGGCGAATTATCGCGGGAATGTTTGGAGCCAGCTTTACCACTGCCACCGCTTATATTGCCGATATCAGTACTGATGAAAATAAAACTAAGAATTTCGGAATGATCGGTGCCGCTTTTGGATTGGGATTCATAATAGGGCCGGTATTGGGTGGATTACTGAGTGAATTTGGACCCCGAATTCCCTTTATTGCGGCGGCTTTCCTTACCTTCCTAAATGTAATCTATGGATATTTTGTTTTGCCTGAATCCTTAGCCATCGAAAACAGACGGCCTTTTGAATGGAAGAGAGCCAACCCACTAAGCGCCCTAATCGGACTAAAAAACCACAAAAGCCTTTCGCGGGGATTAATCGTCACTTTCCTATTAATTTTCGTTGCCGAGCAAGCAGTGAACAGCACCTGGACTTTTGTAAATATTGAAAAATTTGGCTGGACCAATGCGCTAATTGGGCTATCACTAACCGTTGTAGGTGTCATGGTTGTTATTGTTCAAGGCGGGCTCATTCGGATTATTAATCCAAGAATAGGAAATGAAAAAAGCATCTTTGTTGGATTAATACTTTATACCCTTTCGTTGGTATTGTTTGCATTTGCCTCTCAAAGTTGGATGATGTTTGTTTTTATCATTCCCTATTGTTTGGCGGGTATTACAGGACCTTCACTGCGCTCGATTATCTCCCAGAATATACCCCAAAATGAACAAGGCGAATTGCAGGGTACCCTAACCAGTTTGATGAGTGTGGCCGCTATAATTGGCCCCCTCTTAATGACCAATCTCTTTACTTTCTTTACCAGTCCAGCCGCACCTATTCAATTTGCTGGAGCCCCTTTTTTAGCTGGCGCAGCATTGATGATGATCGGCGTGTTTTTTTCAGCCCACGGTATCCGAAAAGCAATTCGATTAAAGAATGTAAATTAAGATGCACCTCTGATAAAACTAAATTTTATACTTATCTTTGTAACATGAAAAAACGGTTTCACCTACTATTGCTAATACTAACACTGGGCTGCTATTTGTCGCCTAGCGTCAGTCATGCGTGTGGCATAAAAACCGAAAAATCGTGTTGCAAAAAAGAAACTGCAGCGAAAACAGAAAAGAAAGACTGTTGCAAAAGCAAAGAATCTAAAGAAAAAGACAACAGCTGTGGCGGAAAATGCGGACATTCTAACTGTACCACAACCGCTTCTGTAAATTACAGTTTGATTTCATTCTCCGAAATCCAATTTAAAAACAATGCTCTGGCTTTTTCTATCGAAAAACCAAAATTTTATCATTTAGAAACCCTTATTTCTTCGGGTTTTACCTCTACCTGGCTACCGCCTAAAATAAAATAATTTCATCCCTGAGAGCCATAAATGGGTCTTAGCGGAATTTCAATCGGCACCTAGAAATCAAAAGATTTACAGTAACAATCAAATTGGACGCAAAAGTGTTCAATCTGTGTATTAATCGCTATTGGCTAGAGGGAAAACGATTGGAGATTCCAACTCTTCCTGCTTTGGAAGAAGAAATTATTAAATATCTAAATAAATAAAAATGAAAAAGATTAATAAAACATATGTACTCCTAGTTTCAATACTACTAATAGCCAGTACATCCGCAAATGCACAAATTTCGAAAGCAGAAATTATAGCCACAGGCTTAACTTGTTCTATGTGTTCCAACGCCATTAACAAACAACTAAAAAGTTTGGCCGATGTTGAGTCCGTTGCTATTGATTTAAACACCAACACTTTTACGGTTAGTTTGAAAAAAAACAACACCCTTAGTCCCCTAATTTTCAAAGAAAACATAGAGAAAGCAGGTTTTTTTATAGGTTCATTGGTACTTACAACAACTGCAGAAACCCTTTCAAAAAAACAATATATTAATGTCAACAACTCCAAAAGCGGCAATACTATAGTTCAAATACAAATAGTCGATAAAGGTTATGTTACCGATAAAGAATTTAAAAAATTATCGAAATCATTTAAAAACATAGCAACCTATGCTTCGAACAATGAAAATGATTTTCATTATAAAATGCTAAACTAATGAAGAAGTTAATCCTTGTTCTCCTACTTTTTTCCAGCCAAATAAATTACAGCCAAGAATTGTTTGTCGTAACGGATCCCGCAAGCA
>CANEZU010000295.1 GCA_947444255.1 Flavobacteriaceae bacterium
AAGAACAATTTGATTTTGTTTTGGGTTTAGTTCATTCTATTTTATAAGAAAAAGGCTGCTGCATATAAATTTATGCCTAGTTTTACAGCTGCTACACTTAAAGTTAAATAATCCAATATGAGTATTAAGAATCGTTTAATTTTAATGAGTTTTCTACAGTTTTTTGTATGGGGCGCCTGGTTGATTACGATTGCAAATTATTGGTTTGGCACTAAAAATTGGGATGGAACTCAATTTGGTTTGGTTTTCAGTACGATGGGAATTGCTTCCCTGTTTATGCCAACATTGACAGGTATCATAGCGGATCGTTGGGTCAATGCCGAAAAGTTGTATGGCTTACTTCATATTTCGTTTGCAGCTGTTTTATTTTACATTCCGCAAGTGAACAATCCCGGTACTTTTATCTACATTATGCTTTTGGCGATGTGCTTTTATATGCCAACAATTGCCTTGAGTAATTCTATTTCTTATACGGCTCTTAAATTAAACAATCAGGATGTCATCAAGAATTTTCCGCCCATCCGAGTTTGGGGAACCATCGGATTTATTGTCGCCATGTGGATTACCAATCTGAGCGGAAATAAAGCAACCGAATATCAGTTTTATATAGGTGGAATTGGAGCGCTACTATTGGGGATTTATTCTTTTAGCTTACCGGCCTGCAAGCCGAGACAATTGTCTAAAGAAAATGCTTCGCTATTGGAAACATTAGGTTTGGAATCCTTCAAGTTTTTTGCTGATTACAAGATGGCCTTGTTCTTCATTTTCTCTATGTTCTTGGGAGGTGCGTTGCAACTTACCAATGCCTATGGTGATGTGTTTATCGATGAATTCAAGGATTTTCCTAAATATGCCGATTCTATTGTAATAAAATATTCTACGATTATCATGTCGATATCGCAGGTATCCGAAACCTTATTTATTTTGGCTATTCCATTCTTTTTAAGGCGTTTTGGTATCAAGCAAGTCATGTTGATCAGCATGCTGGCCTGGGTATTGCGTTTTGGCTTGTTTGCTTATGGAAATCCGACAGACGGGCTATGGATGATTGTAATGTCTTGTGTGGTCTACGGAATGGCCTTTGATTTCTTCAATATATCGGGTTCTTTATTTGTAGAAACCAATACCGATCCCAAAAACAGATCTTCTGCTCAGGGACTATTTATGATGATGACCAATGGTTTTGGAGCTGTATTGGGAAGTTTTACTTCCGGTTGGGCTATTGATCATTTTTTTACAAAATCCTTCCGAAACACTACTGAATTGGCTTCTTTTCTAGAAACAGAAGCCAGCAATTCAAAGATGATTTCGTATGTTAAGAGTCATGGAAATACAATAAGTGCTGATGGTATATTTAGTAGTGAAATCTTTATGAAAGACTGGCATAACATCTGGCTTTCTTTTGCGGCCTATGCTTTGATTATTGCGATTGCTTTTGCTATTTTGTTTAAACACAAGCACGATCCTGAGGATTTGGAAAATATAAACCACTAATTTTATAAGGGTTTTGGTAAGACTATTCCTTTTTAAAATACGCTTTAATTATGAAAAAGAAAGAAATCAATTGGCAGCCTGAAACCTTAGAGAATGGCCTTGTTCGCTTACGACTAATTGCAGCATCTGATTTTGATGCCCTTTATGCCGTTGCTCGAGATCCCTTGATTTGGGAGCAGCATCCAGCCAATGATCGCTATAAGGAGGAAGTGTTTCGGGCTTATTTTGATGCGGCTTTGCTGACTAAAACCGCTTTCGTGATTATCGATGCTGCGACCGACAAACTTATCGGAGCCACACGGTATTATGATTATAATGCGGAAGATTCTGCGGTTGCTATTGGTTTTACCTTTATGGGACGCAATTATTGGGGTGGTACTTACAATAAATCCTCAAAGAAATTACTTTTAGACTATGCCTTTGCTGTAGTTGAGAAGGTTTATTTTCATGTAGGCGCGGCAAACTATCGTTCGCAAAAGGCGATTTTAAAAACGGGGGCTCACAAAAACCGGGAATACCTTGTTGGATTAGCAGGAAAAGAAAGTCTTCATTTTGAATACCTACTCCAGAAAGAAGAATGCTTGGCTTAAGCTTAGCTGAGGGCGAACGGCTGATTTAGAAGTACGAAATTCCAGCTATTAGTGGAAAGAAAGCCTTTAAAAACCACAAAATGCAGGACTCCTAATAATCAATCTATTATCTCCTTATAAATATTTTGCAGATCAATAAAAAAGAATTACTTTTGCAGTCCTTTTGGCAGAGAAGAGTTTCCATTGGGGTTCAATCAATTAATTCAAACACTTCTGTTTTTTCTATCGCATTATGAAACTCGAGGAAACACAGAATACAAATTTTTATCAGCATGTCTGAAATATTAAAATCACAAGAAGAGTTTTTGGCTAATTTCAACTGGCATAATTTCCAAGAGGGAATTGACGCAGTAGATCAAGAAAACTTAAAAGAATTTGAAGAATTAGTATCTAAAACTTTTATTGACACTGATCAAGAAGAAGTAGTAGATGGAATTGTAGTGCGAATTACAGATCGTGATGCTATCGTTGATATCAACGCTAAATCGGAAGGTGTAATTTCATTAAATGAATTCCGTTACAACCCAAACTTAAAAGTGGGTGACAAAGTAGAAGTATTAATTGACATCCGTGAGGACAAAACAGGTCAATTGGTATTATCTCACAGAAAAGCAAGAACAATTAAATCTTGGGATCGTGTTATTAAAGCTAATGAAACGGGTGAAATCGTTAATGGTTTAGTAAAATGTAGAACCAAAGGAGGTATGATTGTAGATGTCTTCGGAATTGAAGCTTTCTTACCAGGTTCACAAATTGATGTGAAACCTATCCGTGACTATGATATTTATGTGAACAAAATGATGGAATTCAAAGTGGTGAAAATCAACCACGAATTCAAAAACGTTGTTGTATCTCATAAAGCGCTTATTGAAGCAGATATTGAAGTTCAGAAAAAAGAAATCATCGGTCAATTGCAAAAAGGACAAGTATTAGAAGGTGTTGTTAAAAACATTACTTCTTATGGAGTCTTTATTGATTTAGGTGGAGTTGATGGATTAATTCACATTACGGATCTTTCTTGGAGTAGAATCAACCACCCAAGTGAAGTATTGGAATTAGACCAAAAATTAAATGTTGTAATC
>CANEZU010000296.1 GCA_947444255.1 Flavobacteriaceae bacterium
AATTCTGACCAAGTTTTTATTTCAATGACGCAATTCCCAAGAATATGGTTTGAAGTCCCTTTGATTTACATCAAAAATGGGAATGACAGTATTCGAAAAATTATTGGCTTGGGTCCCGATGAAAAATATGCGCCTTTTATAAAATTCTTTGACGATAAGGGGAATTATAAATTAACATCTTATTTAGATGAAGCTTACAAAGCGGCACTTCCTGATCAGTTTCAGAAAGATTTTATTGAGACCGACCGTAAAGTAAACCTGCTCAATTCGGCTTTAAGTGGAAGCATATTACGGATTTTCCCAATTCCAAACGATAAAAACAACAAATGGATATCCTATTTAGAAATAGGGCAGGCGGGTATCAAAGGGGATGAAGCTACTTTTACCAAGAATATTTTGCCATTATACATGAGTGCGCTCGACAGTGCTATGGTCAAAAAGGACTATACAAATGCCGATTTCTATCTGAAAAGTATGGAGAATTATCAGAAGAAATTTGGTGCTGCCGTTCGTCCAAGTGATGATAAAATCAATTCTGAAATTACCTATAACAAATACGATATCTTCAAAAACCTCTACTATTTATATATGTTGACAGGGGTTTTGATGTTATTGATGACCATTGTAAATATCTTCTTTGAAAAGAAAGCGATTCGATTTGTGATCAATTTCTTCCATATTATTATAGCGCTTTTGTTTGTGTTGCACACCGCAGGTCTTGCTGCACGCTGGTATATTTCGGGTCATGCGCCCTGGAGTGATGCTTACGAATCAATGATTTATGTGGCTTGGGCAACTATGTTTTTTACCCTCGCATTTGATATTAAATCCAAATTAACGGTTGCTTCCGGTACATTTGTTGCTTCTATGATTTTAATGATCGCCCATTGGAATTGGATGGATCCGGCTATTGCCAATTTACAGCCGGTCCTAAATTCCTATTGGTTGATGATTCACGTAGCGGTTATCGTGGCCAGTTATGGTCCTTTTACGCTCGGAATGGTATTAGGTCTGGTGTCTTTAATCCTGATGTTGTTTACCAATAAAAAGAACAAAGCTAAAATGGATTTGAACATCCAAGAGATTACTTATATCAATGAAATGGCGCTGACAATTGGATTAGTGATGTTGACCATCGGTAACTTCCTTGGCGGACAATGGGCCAACGAAAGTTGGGGACGTTATTGGGGATGGGATCCAAAAGAAACTTGGGCGTTGATCAGTATTATGATTTATGCTTTTGTAATTCATGCCCGCTTTGTTCCCGCTTTGCGTGGAAAATGGATTTTCAACCTCATGGCTGTTTTAGCATTCTATTCGATAATGATGACTTATTTTGGCGTAAACTTTTACCTTACCGGTATGCATTCCTATGCGAGCGGCGATAAAGTGGTGACTCCAAGTTTTGTCTATTATTCCTTAGCCGCAGTAGTGGTTCTGGCTTTCTTTTCTTATCGATCCTACAAAAAATATTTTAAAAAGTAATGCTGAAGCGTTTTCTATAAAATAAAAAGTCCAACTGCGAAGTTGGACTTTTTTTTTCTGGCATTTCAATTTGTACTCGGGTCTTCAAAAGGGATAAGTCAATATAAATTGTTCCCACTTATGAAAAGCCTTATAAAGTATTCAAATAATCTTGTGGAGCTATTTGCATTAATTCTTTAAAGCTACTGTAAAATGGATTATAGGTTGCAAAACCTACTTTTGTAGCCAACGAATTAAATTTGTGCTTGTTTAGATAGCCTTTTTTCATGAGTTCACAGGCATCTTGTATTCGACATCTTTTTTTGTATTCCAGAAAACTTATATTGGAATGGTATTTAAACAAATAGACCAAATGACTCTTAGGGATATTGAGCAATCGGGAAAAGTCGGAAATACTAAATTCTTTATCTCTAAAGGGATGTATAATTTGGCAGGATTCCTCTATTTTCGGAATGTATAACTCCCAATTTTCTTCTATTTTATCCTTGAGTTTTAGATCCAGATTGGAGATTAAATCATTTTTCAATACTTTGTTCCAAACGAGTTCTGTTCGTATTTCTACTGTCGTTAATATATTGACTTTTTCCTGCAGGAAATCATAACCATGAAGTATTTCAGGAGCAATAAGGATTCTGAAATATATAACCAGCCAGAATATAGCCGAAATCCACTGATAACTGTAGCCTGAAGAATATGAATCCGTTTTAATTTCTATAAAAAGGGAAGCCAGTAAGCGAATCAGAATCAATAAAAAGAGATAGCTCAACAATCGCGTCCATTTGTAAAGAAGAAGTTCTTGCTTGCTTTGATTGCGCGCTCCTTTTTTGCTTGACCAAACCTCCTTATTTAATAAGAGATAGCTGCGATAATAATAATAACAGCTGAAACAAGAAAAATAAATTAAGAGGTACAGATCAAAATTTGTCTGTGGAAATAAATAAGGAGGGATAAAATTTATAAAAACTAATACGAATAAAGGTAATATAAAATGGGTCAAATCGCAGGACCTAAATTTCTTTCTGTTCGCTATTAAATTTCTAAAATACAAATAGAAGCAAGGAATTAGCAATTGGAGTGCATTTCTATTGTTAAAATAAAATAAGTTCAATTTGTCGTGAAATCCAAGATTGTAGAGACCGTGCATTAGAAAACGGACTGATATTGTGAAAAAAATCACAACTAAAAAAAGGTTTACAATTCGATTCGATTGGTATCGGAATACAATCAGTAAGAGAACAAAAAAGCCAATTAGTCCTGTGAAAATATAAAGTAAATCTGCAATCATAACTTTGGCGGTATTTGTTTCAAGCTTTTGTGCTAGTGTATTTATTAGATGTATAACAAACTAATATATCCAATATTATCCTCAATTAGGCTAATTTATAACTTAATTCTTACATAATGACTATTAAATGTTTTTATTGCCAAATTGTTATACTTTTAATGTTTTAGTAACAATAATTTTAGATATAATTTTAATTTATTATCAAATTGTATAAATTATTTAAATTCATGCCTTTTAAATACTCTTGTTTTTCTACTGAATTTCATGGCGGTTTATAATTTATTTTAGCCAAAAACGTCACTAAAAAGCATATAAGTGTTACTGATTCCTGCAAATCGACACTTTTTTTACTAATATCTATAAACCTGTCTTTTTATTATTTGTTTATTTA
>CANEZU010000297.1 GCA_947444255.1 Flavobacteriaceae bacterium
CATTTCTCCTTTCGTAGTTTTTACCACTTTCCTTTGATTGGCCACTATTCCAACAGCCCATCCATCAATTCGAGCATAAGTGGTGATGATCGTTTGTCCATAACCAGCCTTGTATTCATCATATTCGGAATTATCAACCAGACGTTTGATGATTTCCATCATATCATATTGTTCGTTCCTCGCTTTTGGAATTATACCGTAGATGTCTTCTTCTTTTAAAGCGGGTTTTGCGGATTTTTCCCGGTTAAAACCGGCCTTCTCATAATCCCCAATTTTTCCGATGATGCTTCTGATACGGTCTAAAGCATCCGCATCATCCTTGGCTTTATAATCCGTAACACCCGAAATTTCACAATGGGTACTGGCGCCTCCTAGGCTCTCATTATCGATGTTTTCTCCTATGGCCGCTTTGACCAAATAACTTCCCGCCAAAAAAATACTTCCTGTTTTGTCCACAATCATGGCCTCATCACTCATAATGGGAAGATAAGCGCCACCTGCTACACAACTGCCCATTACAGCAGCAATTTGCGTGATTCCCATACTGCTCATCTGTGCATTATTTCTGAAAATTCGTCCAAAATGTTCTTTGTCAGGGAAAATCTCATCTTGCAAAGGCAAATAGACACCAGCACTGTCTACCAAATAGATAATAGGCAGTCTGTTTTCCATTGCTATTTCCTGGGCTCTCAGATTCTTTTTTGCAGTGATCGGAAACCAGGCTCCCGCTTTTACCGTCGCATCATTAGCGACCACTATACATTGTCGGCCTTTGATGTATCCTATTTTTACAACCACCCCTCCTGAGGGGCATCCTCCGTGCTCCGCATACATTTTATCTCCGGTGAAGGCGCCAATCTCAATGCTTTTGGCCTCGGGATCTAATAAATAATCAATGCGCTCCCGGGCACTCTTCTTTCCTTCAGCATGCAGCTTAGCCATTCTTTTTTCTCCCCCGCCTAAGCGTACCTTTGAAAATTGATGCTTCAAATTAGAAAGTAAAAGTTTATTGTGATCTTCGTTTTTATTGAAGTTTAAGTCCATATATTTTAGTTGTGATATTATTCCTGCAAAAAATTCGAATACAATTGAAGTCCGTACTTTTATTTGCTAAAATACAAAAACGATTTATATAAAGACCGACTTACTATTTCCTACTTTGTGTTAATAATTTAAATAGATAGAGCTAACGTTTACTTAACATTGAATTAACATTGAAGGACTACTTTTGTAGGATTAAAATATATGAAATGAATCTAAATAATATTTTCCAGTTTTTAACTCCCAAAGACAAAAAATTCTTTCCTCTTTTTCAAGAAGCTACAAAAAATTTGATAGAACTAGCCGAAACTCTTCACGAGGCGGTAAATGCACCTTTACTACAAAGGGAAGAGCTGTTTAATAAAATGACAGAATTAAAAGAAATAGGGGAAAAAATAGCTCATAATACCTATGTCGAATTAAATAAAAATTTTATTACGCCCTTTGATAGAGAAGATATCTATTCCTTAGTAAATTCGTTAAACAATGTGTCTAATTATATCAACGCGGCTGCCAGCAGAATGCGTTTGTATCAAGTAGATAAAATTACCAAGTCCATTCGGAAGTTGACAGAAATTAATCTCGAAGCTTGTCAGCAATTAGACATTGCTATCAAACAACTAGAGAATTTCAAGGACTTAAAAAAAGTAATTGAATCCTGTAATAGAATCAATAAATTAGAAAGTAAATCGGATAATGTATACGATAAGGCGGTTTCGGAACTTTTTGAAAACGAAAACGATGCAAAAAACATTATAAAATACAAAGAAGTTTTGTCTGCCTTAGAAACAGCAACTGATAAATGTAAAAATGCAGCCAGTGTTTTAGAATCGATTACCATCAAACATTCTTAAACAGCTAACCTGAAATTGATACTATGGAATTTACCCTATTAATTGTTATAATAGTACTCGCTCTTGTTTTTGATTATATAAATGGCTTTCACGATGCGGCTAACGCTATTGCTACCGTAGTTTCTACCAAGGTATTAACCCCTTTTCAAGCCGTACTATGGGCCGCTTTTTTTAATTTTCTTGCCTATTGGGTTTTCGGTTTTGGCGTTGCCGATACCGTTGCCAAAACAGCGCAAACCATGGATATTAATCTGATCGTAATCTTATCAGGGATAGTAGCAGCTATTATTTGGAACCTAATGACCTGGTGGCTCGGAATCCCTTCCAGTTCTTCACATACTCTAATTGGTGGTTTTGCAGGTGCTGCAGTTACCCATTCGATAGCTATTCATGGATTTTCTCCCTATTCTGTTGGAGTGGGAGCAGAAGCACATCAACAATATTGGTACAATATCGTTAACTGGTACGTGCCTGGAAAAGAGGGCGGAATGCCTTCAGGGGTGTTAATAATTATATCGTTTATTATTTTTGCTCCCCTCATAGGTTTGTTAGTTTCCTACCTTATATCTGTTTGGCTTTTGCATTCTTCTAAAAAAAGTATTTATCCCAAAATTTTTACACTGGCAATTATTGCAATTACACTGTTTGCATTAGCATCCCTAATCGAATACGATATTAAAAAACCCCGTTTTGAATCCCATTTTTGGAGTGTTGTTTGTGAACCCCAAAATATAAAATGGTTCATAATGACTTTTGTAATTATGTCAATTAGTTTTTTCTGCCTCATATTTAGCAGTCTGTCTCAAGTACAATCCACAGCTTGGTTGCGAAAAATGCAATTGATTTCTTCCGCAGCCTTTAGTTTAGGTCACGGTGGTAATGATTCTCAAAAAGTGATGGGAGTAATAGCCGCCGCCGTTGTTGTTTACATTCATACTTCGGGAGTTGCTGCCGATAGTATGCCCTATTGGTTAGATGTTGCCCTTCCCGATGGTAGTTTTGAAGGTCAAATACCGGCCTGGATTCCATTAGCTTGTTATACCGTTATTGCTTTAGGTACCCTAAGTGGCGGTTGGAAAATAGTGAAAACCATGGGTTCCAAAATTACTAAAGTGACTCCTTTTGAAGGCGTTGCAGCCGAAACAGCCGGAGCATTAACTTTATTTGCTACCGAACATTTTAAAATACCGGTTTCTACAACGCATACCATCACCGGTTCCATAATCGGAGTGGGCTTAACTAAAAGAGTCTCCGCCGTTCGATGG
>CANEZU010000298.1 GCA_947444255.1 Flavobacteriaceae bacterium
ACGAACATTATACTCCATTCTCCGGAAAAATTTAGCCGTTTTACACAATTTGACATGCAATTTTGGGTGGCACTGTTACAAGATTTAGCTAAACGAGAAGATGTTAAACCCCATCTTAACTATTATCCCAATAATTCCATCTATGTTCTTGGGGACTTTTACAGATATGTTGAATACCAGTATGTAAAAACAAAAAGAGAGCACAGTATTTCAGCACTCAAAAAATCGACACTATTAAAAGTTTTATTGCTAAGTGAAAAATCTGGGATGACTGTTGATGAAATGGTTTGTCTCCTTTCTGATGATGATTCTGAAATAGAACCAGCTTTGGAATATATTAATCAGCTTATCGATTTTCAGTTTTTGGTAAGTGAATTGGATGCTACAGTAAGCGGAAGTGATGAATGGGGTCGTGTTTTCTCTATCATCGATACAATCCCGAATTTAAAAAAGGAGTCTCTGCTTTTGCAAAGCATAAGAACACAATTTTTAGTATTAGACCAAACGCTGGTTCCATCTGAAAAAAGCTATGAAGCGATACAGGGCTTAATACAGAAAACAGGGGTGGAGTATAATAAAAAATATCTTTTTCAAACGGATTTAAATACTGCAGCTTCCGTAAATACTTTGAGTACCAGTTCTCAAAAAAAAGTCTTGCAGGCGATTCGTTTTTTAAACGGAATTCAAAAATCTATAAAGTCTGAAAACCATTCGAATTTTATAAAAGCATTCACTCAAAGGTATGAAACTAGAGAAATGCCCCTGGCAACTGTTTTGGATACTGAAATGGGAATTGGGTATCTTCAATATTCAGACATGAATGATACGCATGAGATTTTGGAGTCGTTTTCTTTTAAAAGTAAAGTGCAAGATACAATCCTCGAATCCTGGACGGCATTTGATTTTATAATGGAGAAAAAACTAGGGGAATATAAGTTGAAAAACGAAAAAGTAATATCGCTTACTGAAAAAGATTTTCAAGATTTTGATTCCAGTTGGAATAATGCACCAGTTACTTTCGCTGTAATGGTTGAAATTGCATTGCACGAAGAAAAAGAAATTATATCAATTGAATCTTCAGGTGATGTTAGTGCCGCAAAACTATTAGGGCGTTTTTGTAATGGTAACAATGCTATTTACAAATTGACCAATGAAATTGTGGCAAGAGAAGCAGCTTATCATTCAGATAAAATTTTAGCAGAAATCATTCATATTCCAGAATCTAGAACCGGAAATATATTGAGAAGACCTGTTTTAAGATCCTTTGAGATTGCTTATTTGGCTAATTCTGCAGTAAGTCAAGACCACACGATTGAAATAAAAGAATTATGGATTTCGATACGCAACAACAAAATAATTTTACGATCTAAGAAACACAATAAAGAAGTTATTCCTTGTCTGTCTAACGCTCATAATTATGCAGCTAAATCAATCCCTATTTATCATTTTTTATGTGACTTACAATCTCAAGATGTAAAACCTATTTATAATTTCAATTGGGGTATTTTAGAGACACATTATGATTTTTTTCCAAGAGTTGAGCATAAGGGCGTCCTACTTTCGAAATCAAAATGGATAGTACCTAAAACCGAAATTATGTCTTTTTATAAAATGGACGGCATCCCATTATTTGAAGCTTTTTCGACTTGGAGAAAAGAACGAGACATTCCTCGTTATGTAAATTGGGTGTATTATGACACTACATTATTAGTTGATTTTGAACAAGAAATTGGGATTCAATTATTTTTAAAATCAGTTGTAAATCATACTAAAATCACTTTAGAAGAATTTTTATTTACAGCCGATTCTGTGGTCAAAGATGCCAAAGGTAAAAATTTTGCCAATCAGTTCATCCTATCCTTTTATAAAGACCAATTAGTATGAAAAGAGATTTTTGCATAGGAAGTGAATGGTTGTATTATAAAATATATACTGGCGTAAAAACAGCAGATTTTGTGTTGCTAGAAAAGTTATATCCTGTAATTTTAGATTTAGAAGAAGAGAAAATAATTTACAAATGGTTTTTTATTAGGTATAAGGATCTTGAGGACCACCTGAGAATTCGATTTTACTGTAAAACTCCAGAAAACACCTCAATTGTAATCGCTAGAATGTATCCGGTTTTAAATACGCTGCTGGCGGAAGATAGCCTTTGGAAAGTACAAACGGATACCTATAAAAGAGAAATAGAGCGATATGGTGAAAAAACAATGCTTGATTCAGAAACACTGTTTTGGCAAGATAGTGAAATGATAGTACGTTATTTAACTGTAAAGTCTGCTTTTGAACATAATGAAACCCCCCTTTTATTTAGCTTCACTGCAATTGATACCTTTCTAAATTCATTTGGTCTAAATAATTTGGATAAATTACATTTAATGGATGCATTACAATTGGCTTTTAAAAAGGAATTTGACGCGGATAAAAGTTTGAAAAAAGAATTAGATAAACATTATAGAGAATTATACCCAGAAATAGAGCGGTTCATACTTGGGAAAGCGTCTGACGATTATCCTGATATTTTATCTATTATAAAAGCCAAAGACATCAAATGTAAAGAACCGATTGATTCCATAAAAAGAAAATTACAGATCCCTTTAACCGATTTTTTAATGAGCCATATTCATATGATGATAAACCGACAATATACATCAAAACAAAGAATGTATGAGTTGTTGATATACGATCATTTACATCGCTATTATAAAACGATCCAATATCACCAGGTGTAATTAAAGGTATTAAAATATTTAAATTATAATAAATTGCAGATACAATTCCTATTTTAATAGTTAACAAAAATCAATTTTCTCAAATCATCTAAAAAAAGGTTCGAAAATTGTCCCGACAGGGTCACTAAATTATTTCATACCTTCAATATCTCCTTTTCCTTCTTTCGTCATTGCGAGGGAGGTACGACTGAAGCAATCACTCCCCCAGCAAAAACCCAAAACCCAATTCCTGTACGATTCCCTTTTCAAAAGTTTAACTTTTTTTTAAACCAACTACCTCCATGCTCTCCGCTTCTTTTTACTATCTTCGATAATTACGATCTCTAAAACAAAGATTAAATACTCCAAATCATGAATAAAATAACGCCTATAGTGCTGTTTTTCCTTTTTATAAATTGCAAAGCACAAGAAAAACAAAACGACATTC
>CANEZU010000299.1 GCA_947444255.1 Flavobacteriaceae bacterium
GCTAATAAAAAGAAAGAAGGTGCTTTTTTATTTGCAATACATTGGTCTCTTAAATCCGTAACCACTTTCTGACGTTCTGCAACCGAAATAGACAAGAAGTTTTTATTATAATCGGTGATACATTTAGCATCCATTTCTTTTAGACCTTTTGCAAATATATCCTGCATTGCTGCCGGATAACAATCGCGGATCATCATTGGAATAAAAGCGCCTAAACCAGCTGCTTTTGCACCTGCTGAAGATTCGCTAGTTGGAATAATTATATCCGCAAATTCGGCTAAAATTTCTTCTTCACTGGCAGAAAAAGTAACATAATTTCTCTCGCTCTCAGCTGGCGTAAAACTTTCAAATAAAATTCCGAATGTGGTTGCTGAAATTGCGCCTCCCATCAAAAACGCAACATTCTTTAGTGCTTGTCTTCTATCCATTTTATATTTATACTATTTATAGTTATATACCTATTTGCTAATTAACAAAAAAAAACGATATGTTTATTTCCGAAAATCATTTTTTTATATTTTAACTCATAATTTTTAATAAATTTATTTATTCACTGTTTCTGTTGACTATTTTATACGAAAAACCCGCATATGTAAAAAATTATTCAATAAAATTAATACTAAATTAAATGATGTTATCTAATTTAATAGCGCTTAAAAAATAAAATTAGAAGTGAATGCGTCGTTTTGACCGTTTATCAAAAAAAAAACCGCAAAAACGTATTAAAAGTTTTTGCGGTTGGATTGAATTATTTGAAAAAAATTAAGGCGCAACAACTTCACCTTCCCAGTTCATAATTCCGCCTTCTAGATTAAACGTTTTTTGGAAACCAAGTTGATCCATGAGCGAACATGCTTGTCCGCTTCTAGCTCCGGAACGACAATAGACATAATAGTTTTTAGTACTGTCTAATGCTTTTACATCATCAACAAAAGCTTGTCCTTGACGGATATCTATGGTTATTGCTCCAGGAATAATGCCTTCATTCCATTCTTCTTCTGATCGAACATCTAAGATTACTGCATTCGGATCTGCTTCTAATTGAGAAGCCCATTCTGATTGTGATAAATTCATAGTCATATTATTTTATCCAAAAATACTAAATTTTAGAAATCTACAATTAGAAATCGAGTCAAATTTTAACAAAAAAATAACCAACATTTGTACATACAAATTAAAAGCTTTGTGTTACATTTGTACCGACAAATTTTGTAATTACAAATATAAATATTGAAGACATCATAAAAGCGAGTGCTCCAATAGATATCGAAAAAAAAACGATATTAAATATTTTGTACGTTCAAAATATCGTAGGTGAAAAATTCAATGAAATATTGAAGCCTTATGAAATTTCATCGGAACAATTTAATGTGTTGCGAATATTGAGAGGTCAAAAAGGAGTTCCTTCGAATATGTTTGCTATACAAGAACGAATGATTGCAAAAACGAGTAACACTACCCGTTTAGTTGATAAATTATTATTGAAAGAATTTGTTACCCGAGAAATTTGCCCTGATAATCGCCGAAAAATGGAGATCAGTATCACTAAAAAAGGTTTAGCTTTATTAAATGAGCTGGATCCTAAAGTATTGGAACACGAACATTTTTTTGCCAATCATTTATCAAACGAAGAATTAATACAACTCAACTTTTTGTTGGAAAAATACAGAACTATACCCGCTTAATCAGAAAAGAACCTATGAGTACATTTATTGAAAGTCAGAATTGGAGATACGCAACTAAAAAATTTGATGCCTCAAAAAAAATTAGCGAAGCGGATTTAGATCAGCTGAAAGAAGCAATTCGATTGAGTACTTCTTCATACGGGCTTCAACCGTATAAAATAATAGTGGTAGAGAACGCTGATTTAAGAGCCCAAATACAAACCGCGGCTTGGGGACAATCACAAATTGTAGATGCTTCTCACTTATTAATTTTTGCGAATCAGATCAATTTTGGAGATACCGAAATTGAGGCTTATGCAAAAAACACTGCTTTAACTAGAGGTTTAACACTTGAAAGCGTAACGGGATTTGCTGATTTTATGAAATCGAAAATTAGTACACTTCCCGAAGATGTTAAAAACATTTGGTCTGCAAAACAGACTTATTTGGCGCTGGGAAATCTTTTAAATGCTGCAGCACATCTAAAAATTGATGCAACCCCTATGGAAGGTTTTGTTCCTGAAAAAGTAAATGCCATATTGGGATTAAACGAATTGTCACTAAATGCCTGTCTGATTGCAACCATTGGTTATCGTCATGAAGAAGATGCTTTACAATACCTGAAAAAGGTAAGAAAACCAAATACCGAATTATTTATTACACTTTAAACATTAATATTAACCTCAATCAAATTTAAAAATGAAGAATTTCAAAACAATCGCAATTGCCTTATTCGTATTCGTATCTGCAGTATCTGCAACTGCTCAGGCTAAAAAAGTAGACGCAGCAAAAAGTAAAATTAGCTGGTTAGCTAAAAAAGTTACAGGACAACATGATGGAACTGTAAATCTTAAAAGTGGAACTTTAGTATTTAAAGGAAAAAAACTAAGTGGTGGAACCTTCACGGTTGACATGCCTACTTTGACTTCAACTGATTTAACAGGTGAATACCAAGGAAAATTAAACGGTCACTTGAAATCTGACGATTTTTTTGGAACTGAAAAATATCCAAATGCTGTTTTAGTTTTTAAAAAAATAGCTGAAAAAGGAAACAACGTATATACGGTAACTGCTGATTTGACTATAAAAGATAAAACAAATCCAGTAACTTTTGATCTTTCTGTAGCAGCTAACACAGCAACTACAAGCTTTAAAGTTGACCGAACTAAATATGATATCAAATACGGTTCAGGAAGCTTTTTTGACAATCTTGGAGACAAAGCAATCGACAATGAATTTGAATTAAAAGTAGCTTTACAATTCTAATTTTTCGGAATATAATTTTAAAAAATCCCTGACATTAATTTGTTAGGGATTTTTTTTGTGCTAAAAATAGGAAGTATTATTTAATAATATCTTAATTATCAGTTATTTAAATATCATTAAAATTCTTTTTCGTAAATTTAATACATCCTTTTAACGCCATAATCGGATTAAAAAGAAAGTCTATCAATATTACATAATCGAAAATGAAAAAGATTCTAATA
>CANEZU010000300.1 GCA_947444255.1 Flavobacteriaceae bacterium
CTTAGCGGACAATCAGAAGAATTATCTTTATGAAACCAATGTAGGAGCCGGATTGCCGCTTATAGATACGATTAAATTATTACACCATTCCGGTGAAAATATCACTAAAATAAAAGGTGTTTTCTCGGGTACATTGAGTTATTTATTTAATCAATTTTCAGCAGAAGACCGTCCTTTCAGTGCCGTTTTGCAAGAAGCAATTGATAAAGGATTTACAGAACCTGATCCTAGAGAAGATTTATGTGGAAATGATGTGGGCAGAAAATTATTAATTTTGGCTCGTGAATTGGATCTTCAAAATGAATTTGAAGAAGTAAGCATTCAAAATCTGATTCCAGAAAACTTAAGAGCAGGCAGTAAAGCCGAATTCTTAAGTCGAATAGGTGAATTTGATCCTATTTATAAAGCGATAAAAGAAAATCAGCAACCCAATCATGTTTTGCGCTATATCGGAGAATTATCGGGTGATTTACAACAAGACAAAGGAAATTTAGAAGTGAAATTAGTTTCAGTTCCCAAAGATTCGGCATTGGGCGGATTAAAAGGTTCTGATTCCTTTTTTGAAATATACACTGAATCCTACGGAGATCGACCAATTGTTATTCAAGGCGCTGGGGCTGGTGCAGCTGTTACAGCGAGAGGTGTTTTTGGAGATATATTGAGATTGTCAGAAAAAGGATAAGAAACTATCTGTTAAAAAAATAAAAATGAATATTACATTAGAAAGAGTAAACGAAAATTTCCATTTTGAATTAAAAAACGAGCGTGGTCATATTGTAAATGTTGATGCACGACCTGATTTTGGAGGTGATGACATGGGGCCAAGTCCAATGGAATTGATACTAATGGGTTTAGCAGGTTGTAGCGGAATTGATATGATTTCGATATTAAAAAAGCAAAGACAAGAAATTACATCTTTTAAAGCTGCCGTAGAAGGAGAACGCATTCAAGTTGGCGAAGCAAAACCTTTTAAAGATATTTATGTAGTTTTTTATCTGGAGGGTGAAATTAAAGAAGATAAAGCCGCAAAAGCTTCCCAACTTTCTTTTGATAAATACTGCTCTGTTTCAAAAACATTGGAACCAACAGCAACCATACATTATAAAGTGTTTTTGAACGGTCTAGAAATATCGAAATAACTGTTTGTGTTTAGTTAAAATAAATATAATATAATACGCTATTTGGAACTATCCAAAAGTGAAAAGTTTGAAACAATGAACGAACAAGAATACGGTTTTGAAACACAAGCCATAAGAACCCAATTAGAACGTACCCAATTTGCGGAACACTCGGTGCCTTTATATTTAACTTCCAGTTTTGTATTTGAAGATGCAGAAGACATGCGGGCCTCTTTTGCAGAAGAAAAAGACCGGAATATTTACAGCCGTTTTAGCAATCCTAATACCACTGAATTTGTAGAGAAAATATGCAAAATGGAAGGTGCTGATGCGGGCTATGCTTTTGCAACCGGAATGGCAGCCGTCTATTCTACTTTTGCAGCCTTATTGAATTCAGGTGACCATATCGTTTCAGCAGGTAGCGTTTTTGGTTCTACTCATGCGTTGTTTACCAAATATTATCCAAAATGGAATATTGAAACTTCCTATTTTAATGTCAACGAACCGGAAACTATTGAACAGTTTATTAAGCCAAATACTAAAATATTATATGCTGAATCTCCAACGAATCCAGCAGTTGATATTTTAGATTTACAACTTTTGGGCGATATTGCTAAAAAACACAATCTGATTTTAATCATCGACAACTGTTTTGCAACGCCTTATATACAGAATCCAATTAAATTTGGTGCGCATTTAGTAATCCATTCTGCCACTAAATTAATCGACGGTCAGGGAAGAGTTTTAGGTGGAATTACAGTAGGAAGAGAAGATTTAATTCGCGAAATTTATTTATTTTCACGAAATACAGGACCTTCATTATCACCATTCAACGCCTGGATTTTATCAAAAAGTTTAGAGACTCTAGCGGTTCGATTAGACAAACATTGTCAAAATGCACTTGAGGTTGCTACTTTCTTAGAGGCACATCCGAACGTTAAAACCGTGAAATATCCTTTTCTGAAATCTCATCCTCAGTATGAAATTGCCAAAAAGCAAATGCTTTTAGGAGGTAACGTTGTGGCTTTTGAAATTCAAGGCGGCATCGAAGCCGGACGTCAGTTTTTAGATAAAATAAAATTGTGTTCGCTTTCTGCTAATCTTGGCGATACCCGAACAATCGTGACGCATCCAGCCTCTACAACCCACAGTAAATTGTCCGTAGAAGAACGCCTAGCGGTTAGTATCACTGATGGTTTGGTTCGTGTTTCCGTGGGTTTAGAAACGGTAAAAGATGTAATTAATGACCTAAATCAAGCCTTGTCATAATTCAAAATAGAATATTAAAAAAAGTCAAAATGTCAACTATTCAAGAAGCCATTAAAAACAGAATCCTAGTTCTTGACGGAGCAATGGGAACGATGTTGCAGCGCTATAATTTCTCTGAAGAAGATTTTAGAGGGGAACGATTCAAGGATTTCCCTTATTCATTAAAAGGGAATAATGATTTGTTATCGCTAACCCAGCCAAAAGCAATTAAAGCAGTTCATGCTGCTTATTTTGAAGCCGGTGCTGATATTGTCGAAACGAATACTTTTTCGGGAACTACAATAGGAATGGCCGATTATCATTTGGAGGATTTTGTATATGAACTCAACTACGAATCAGCAAAATTAGCCCGAGAAGTAGCCGATGAATTTACCGCACAAAATCCAGAAAAAACAAGATTTGTAGCCGGTTCCATAGGGCCAACCAACAGAACTGCCAGCATGTCTCCAGATGTTAATGATCCCGGTTTTAGAGCCGTAACTTTTGATGACTTGCGAATCGCCTATAAACAGCAAGTCGAAGCTTTGTTAGATGGAGGAGTAGATTTACTTTTGGTAGAAACTATTTTTGATACTTTAAACGCAAAAGCGGCACTTTTCGCTATCGAAGAAGTAAAAGACGAACGGAATATAGATATTCCTATCATGGTCTCCGGAACGATTACCGACGCTTCTGGAAGAACACTTTCAGGTCAAACGGTAGAAGCCTTTTTAGTTTCCGTTTCTCATATTCCCTTGTTGAGTGTTGGATTTAATTGTGCTC
>CANEZU010000301.1 GCA_947444255.1 Flavobacteriaceae bacterium
TAATAAATAATCAAATCATCAGACAAAAAATGAAAAATAACCAAATCAAAAAAATCAGCCTTTGCAGCCTTTTGTTTGTCGGAATCCTAGCGCATGCTCAGCAAAGTAATTTAGATGTTGATGTTTCTAAAACAATCAGTAAAATCCAACCTACTATGTATGGTGTCTTTTTTGAAGATATCAATTTTGCTGCCGATGGTGGTTTGTATGCAGAAATGGTCAAAAACCGTTCCTTTGAATTTGAAGAACCACTTATGGGATGGATTCAACCTCAAAGTGACCGCCATACTTTAAACACGCAATCTGGAATAGCCAGAACGATAAAGGTGGCCGAGAATAAAACCAATCCAAATTTTTGCCGAATTATTGTTAATGATGCCAAAGGATATGAACTCATTAATGAGGGATTCAGAGGAATGGGAATTAAAAAAGGCGCCCAATATAATCTTAGTTTAAAAGCTGCCAATCCTGATAGTAGCATCAAAAAAATCAATATTCAATTTATTGATAAAGACAATAAAGTACTAGGAGAAACCAGTATTATTCCTTCATCCACTGATTGGAAATCCTATACAAGCTCTTTTACGGCCAATCAAACGGAGGCAAAAGCGAAATTAAAAATCACCTTTGAAGGTATTGGGACTATCGATTTGGATATGATTTCTGTATTTCCAGATGATACCTGGAATCATAGAAAAAATGGCTTACGCAAAGATATCGTTCAACTTTTATATGATATGAAACCGGGTTTTTTAAGATTTCCTGGCGGTTGTATAGTAGAAGGAAGAACATTGGCCCAACGATACCAATGGAAGAAAACCGTGGGTACTTTAGAGAAAAGAGAGACCTTGATCAATCGCTGGAATAATGAATTTGCCCATAAACCAGCACCGGATTATTTTCAAAGTTTTGGTTTGGGATTTTTTGAATATTTCCAACTTGCTGAAGATATTGGTGCGGCACCTTTACCCATTTTGAGTTGCGGTATGGCTTGCCAATTTAACACAGGAGAATTGGTTCCAATGAATGATTTGAATCCCTATGTACAAGATGCATTAGACTTGATTGAATTTGCAAATGGCACTGTGGATTCCCCTTGGGGCAGAATCCGTTCAGAGATGGGACATCCTAAACCTTTTAATTTAAAATTGATTGGTGTAGGAAATGAGCAATGGGGACCCGAATATATAGAAAGATACAAAGTTTTTGAAAAAGCTATAAAATCAAAATATCCAGCCATGACTATCGTTTCAGGAGCTGGGCCTTTTCCAGAAGGAGATTATTTTGAATATGGAACAAAAGAACTTAAAAAGCTAAATGCCGAAGTTGTTGATGAACATTATTATAAAAATCCAAAATGGTTCAGAGATAATGTGAGCCGTTATGACAATTATGACCGAAAAGGTCCTAAAGTATTTGCAGGGGAATATGCTGCACAAAGTGTTGCCATAGCAAGTCCTGATAACAAGAATAATTGGGAATGTGCTTTTTCGGAAGCGGCTTTTATGACTGGTTTAGAGCGTAATGCCGAAGTAGTACATCTAACTTCCTATGCCCCTTTGATGGCACATGCTGAGGCTTGGCAATGGACTCCTGATATGATTTGGTTTAATAATTTAGAATCCTATGGCTCGGCCAATTATCAGGTTCAAAAGTTGTTTTCAACCAATAAAGGAACTGATTTATTGACCATTAGCAAAGATGGTAAACCGATAATAGGTCAAAATGATCTTTTTGCTACGGCAGCAAAAGATTCGAGTAGCAATGAAGTTATTCTGAAAATAGTAAATGCTTCCGCTAATTCTCAAACGGTTAAGATTAATTTTAAAGGTGCAAAAATAGATCCAAAAGGTAAGATTACGAGTTTAAGCAGTCCCAATTTAGATGATGTAAATTCTTTTGAATCACCATCAAAAATAAGTTCGGTTAGTGCTGAATTGAATTTAAAATCATCGAATAGCCCGATCAATTTGGCTGCCTATTCAGTAACGGTTTTAAGATTCAAAAGAAAGTAGTTTTAATTGAAAGATAAACGTATTTAAAACATTTATTATATTCGTTTATTTAAAGTTTGAATGGAGGGTAGGAATAATTAAGTGTTTTATATACACTTAAAACATAAAATAGTATATTTGTCTCAGTATAAAAAATAATAGAATGGAAAAAAGCTATGTTATAGGCCTAGATTACGGAACAGATTCAGTTCGGGCGATGTTAATAGACACTGATAATGGTCAAGAAATTGCTTCAAATGTTTGCCTTTACAAGCGATGGAAAAACAAGGAATATTGTGATGCATCGATCAATCAGTTTCGCCAGCATCCTTTGGATCATATTGAAGGATTAGAAAGCACGATACGCTATGTTGTTGAAAATAGTAAAGTAAATCCATTAGAAATACGCAGTATTTGTATAGATACAACAGGTTCTTCACCTGTTCCAGTAAGTGAAGGTGGAATTCCATTAGCCTTGCTCGACGGTTTCGAAAATAATCCCAATGCGATGATGGTTTTATGGAAGGATCACACTTCTATAAGTGAAGCTAATGAAATAAACGAACTTGCCGCTAGTTGGGGTGGAGAAAATGTGACCAAATATGTGGGCGGCATTTATTCTTCGGAATGGTTTTGGGCGAAAATACTGCATGTCTCCAGACAAGATTCAGCTGTCAAAAAAGCGGCCTACACCTGGATGGAACATTGTGATTTGATGACTTTCTTGTTAATCGAAAATAAAGATTTGAAATCTTTTAAAAGAAGCCGTTGTGCTGCAGGACATAAAGCCATGTGGCATGAGGATTGGAATGGCTTGCCACCAACGGAATTCCTGACTAAATTAGATCCTTATTTGGCCACTTTAAGAGGTCAGTTGTATGATGAAACTTATACATCCGATGCGGTTGCCGGAACCTTGAGTTCGGAATGGGCGGAGCGTTTGGGACTTTCTACCGATACGATTATAGCGGTGGGTACTTTTGATGCCCATTCGGGAGCCGTGGGGGCAAAAATTGGAGAAAACACTTTAGTTCGCGTTATGGGAACTTCAACTTGTGATATACTGATTGCCTCAGAAGCTGCTATTGGAAGTAAATCCGTGAGGGGTATCTGTGGTCAAGTTGACGGTTCGGTTATTCCTGGTTTTATA
>CANEZU010000302.1 GCA_947444255.1 Flavobacteriaceae bacterium
AATTTTCGGTTGCTACCATTGGTAGGATCAGCATGACCGCCCGTTGTTGCAATTGCTTTTCCAGCTGTATAGATACGGGGGCCTTTCACAATTCCTTTGTTGATTGCATTTCGCAAAGATATATTTACTCCAGTTCCTCCTAAATCACGAACTGTAGTAAATCCAGCAAGTAAAGTAATTTCGGCAGAAAGTACAGATCGAAAAGCGATGTCGGCCTCGTTGTCGACATATTGTGAGATATAACTGTGACTGTCGTGTTCACCTTCAATATGAACATGAAGATCAATAAGTCCTGGCAGCACGTATTTGTTTTTAAGATCGACTTCAATATCTGCCACTTTTGCTTTAGAAATGAATCCATCTTCAATTTTTATAATTTTGTTCTTAGAAATAATTAGCGTTTGAGTAGTTATTTCCTTGCCGGATTTTGTATCCAGAACTGTTCCACAATGCAAATAAAAATCTTGAGAAAAGGAGAATTGACAAACTAATAAAGTAAGTAGAAGAAGCGTGTATTTATTTTTCATAGTTATTTATTAGTATTTGTACTTTAGAAAAGGGTTTATGTATTTTCTCTTTTTGAAATCTCGTCTCTAATTTTGGCTGCTTTTTCGTAATCTTCATTCTGAACCGCACCTTCAAGAAGTTCTAACAATTCAGATAAGCTATGTTTGATGTAAGCGTCACCTGACTTATTGGATTCTTCGGTCTTAAATAGATCTTGACCAGTTAGAATCTCTTCCATTTCATCTGTCTCAGTTTCGGGTTCTAATTTGTTGCCTTTTAAATAAATCCCAGCTTTGTCTAATATATTTTTATAGGTAAAAATGGGAGCATTAAAACGAAGTGCTAAAGCAATAGCATCTGAAGTTCGAGCATCAATAATTTCCTCTATTTTATCTCTTTCACAAATGATACTAGAGTAAAAAACACCGTCCACTAGTTTATGGATAATGACTTGTTTTATAGCAATATCAAACCGGTCGGCAAAGTTTTTAAATAGATCGTGAGTTAAAGGGCGAGGCGGTTTGATTTCTTTTTCTAAAGCAATAGCTATTGACTGAGCTTCAAAAGCACCAATTACGATAGGTAGTTTCCTATCTCCATCTACTTCATTCAAAATCAAAGCATAAGCTCCATTTTGCGTTTGACTGTAGGATATTCCTTTTATTGTTAATTTGACTAAACTCATAGTTGCAAAAATACAATGATTTAAATAAAGTTACAAAGAATTTTAATTAATAAAGCAAAAAACCAAGGCAAAGAATTTAGTTATTGCTCTTGTTTTAACCTTTTGTTGCTCTTATGAATTGAGTATGGCTGCTGTTTTTTCGATATTGTATTCCTCTTCTCATAAAAAACAAAAACCCGAATTGATATAATTCAGGTTTAATCTATTTTAATAAAAATTTTGTTTTTTTTGTATTAATAAAAAATTAGCAACTTATTTTATCTATTTTCTCTGCTAATTTATTTAATTCTGCGCTTTGAATTCTTTAAGTTTACTTATCAATTTAGGAACAATATCAAATGCATCGCCCACAATTCCATAATCGGCTACTTTAAAAAAGGGTGCCTCGGGATCGGTATTGATGACCACTTTAACTTTAGAAGAACTGATTCCAGCAATGTGTTGGATAGCACCAGAAATTCCAATAGCAATATATAAATTAGCAGCTACTGGTTTTCCGGTTTGTCCCACGTGCTCTCCATGTGGTCTCCAGCCTAAATCAGAAACAGGTTTAGAACATGCTGTCGCTGCTCCAAGAACAGTGGCTAATTCTTCAATCATTCCCCAATTTTCGGGCGCTTTTAGTCCGCGTCCTGCAGACACCACAATTTCGGCATCAGCGATGGTAACTTTACCGGAGGCTTTTTCTACAGATTCTACTTTTACATCAAAATCTTTATCTCCTAATGTTGGATTGAAATCTTCTTCTGATAAATTGGAAGCGCTTTCAAAAACACCATAGGAATTTTTGGCCAAACTCAGTACTCTAATGTCCGTAGCAATTTCTGTGATGTTAAATGCTTTATTTGAAAAGGCATTTCTTCGCACTTGAAACGGACTAGTGCTAATTGGTAAACCAACCACATTAGAAGCAAATCCAGCTTCTAAAGCAACGGCTACTAGTGGAGCTAAATACAAACTGTCAGTGGTAGAAGATAGTAAAACCAACTTCACATTTTCTTTTTGAGCAGCTTGCTTAATCACATCGGCATAAGCTTTTGCGCTAAAACCAGTCAGTTTGTCGTTTGTGATTTTGAGAACTTTATCGACACCATATTTGGATAGCTCGGAAACATTTCCTGCGTTTACAGTAATCGCGGTTACGGTTGTTCCCAAAGATTCGGCTACTTTTTTTGCATAAGATGCTAATTCGAAAGCCACTTTCTTGAATTTTCCTTCTGCAGTTTCTGCGTATATTAATATTGACATATTTTTATATTTTAGTCTTAAATTTTAAAGTATATAGTCATAAGGGAAATATTTGTAAACGTTTATCCTTTTGACCTTCTACATTTAATAGTATAACAGTTAGATTACTTTAGCTTCTGTGTGTAATAAATTAATTAGTTCGTCAAGATTATCAGCGCTGATTAATTTTACAGCAGATCTTGGAGCAGGTTTCTCAAATTTCACAGCCTTAGTTTCAGCTGTTGCTGTAACAGGCTCAAGAACCGTCAGCACTTTGGTTCTGGCCGTCATAATCCCTCTCATGTTTGGGATTCGCAAGTCTTTTTCTTCTACCAATCCTTTTTGACCACCGATAATTAGTGGTAAAGAGGTTGAAATAGTTTCTTTTCCACCATCTATTTCACGTGATAATTTAGCTGTATTGCCGTCAACAGAAAGTTCTACACAAGAGTTGACAAAATTATAACCAAGAATACCGGCAAGCATACCCGGAACCATTCCGCCATTATAATCTAAGGATTCTTTTCCTGCAATAATTAAATCGTAAGCGCCATTTTTAATGACTTCAGCTAGTTGTTTGGCAACATAAAAACCATCCGTTGGAATTGTATTTATCCGGATGGCTTCATTGGCGCCAATTGCTAAAGCTTTTCTCAAAGTAGGTTCCGTTTCCGGACCGCCAACATTTACTACTGTCACCGTTGCTCCTTGTTTTTCCTGAAAC
>CANEZU010000303.1 GCA_947444255.1 Flavobacteriaceae bacterium
AAGCCTTTAGCGGGTTCATCTTCCGAGGCGGGAGCAGTGGGTACTGCCTTTGCAGGATTGACTGTTTCTAATTGTGTTCCTTCTTGATTTTCTACTTTTGGTGTCAACTCAGTGGCTGCACTGTCTGCAGAAATGCTTATTTCTTCTGAGGCTTGCGCAGTCTTCGCCTTTGCCGGAATCACAAAAGTAAAACTCTTATCCTGATTGATACAGACCTCTTTACAAACCTGATAATCCAAACGGACTTCAATTTTCTGTAAGTTTGCATTGGTGATTTGTACTTTCTGCTGGATCTTCATTTTATTGGAAAAGAAAATCTCATCTACCTCAAAAACCGGATTGTATTCTCTTTTCGTGGCACTTTCTTTGGCCTTGCCCACCAAATTATAATTAGTCTTCTGATCCTTAAAAATCAACTCTAGGGGAAGTGGTCCACCATCGGGAGTGAACTGAGAATAAACATGCCAGTCTTTTTCGATGCTAGCCTCAAAGACCAGGTTGTATTCGGTATCCGAAATTTTTTCGATTGTAGAAGTCCATTTTACGGGGTCTAGTATTTGCGAATTTACATTTGCAAAAGCCAAAAAGGCAAGTACTAGTAAAACTATTTTCTTCATTATAAGAGTTCTATTTTAAGTCGGTTTTGGGTAGTCGGTTCTATTTTAAAATCTTCCTCCTGACGCATTCCAACCACCCAGACAATCTGAGAATTGGAACATAAAAGCCAGCTTTCTTCTTTTGCTATCAAAGACATCTTCAAGTCTTTAAAAAACTTGCTTAATTTTTTGGTCTTCCCTCCCATTCCAAGAGGATGAAAAAAATCGCCTTCTCTCCATTTTCTCAAAATTAAAGGGTAGCTTAGTTTGTCAGCATCTACAAAGATAGTATTATCTGAAACATCTGCAGTTGTATTTACCTTCTTAAAGGAAAGTTTTATAGGAAAATTAACTTCTTTATCCTTTTCAAAAATAGGATATTCTGTTGTCTCATCTGAAGAATTAATTGGACTTAGTATTAGGTATTCTCGATCTTTAATTAAGCGATGATTCGCTGCAAAAACTTGTTTTCCAGAAGTCGTATAAACCAAATCATAAATATCTTCCCAAGCCTTGAAGCCATATTCTTTTAGCCATTGGTAGAGATAGGATTTATAATTGTCTAGAGTAATCAGTTGTTTTAAATCAAAGTAAAGTTCTGCACCTTGTTCCCTAACTAGCTGATGATAGATCATATTGGAGGCATCTTCGACCATATCCCGAGATTCCTGTAAATGGGATTGGGTTTTCTCGAAAGCCGACAGGAAGTTTGGATTCAATTCTTTTAGTAACGGAACCACAGCATGGCGAATTTTATTACGCAAATATTTGTCAGAAGCATTGCTACTGTCCTCTCTCCATTCTATCTTATTTTCTTTAGCGTAAAGTGCTATCTCGTCTCGGCTAAAAGCCAAAAGTGGACGAATTACTTTATCATTTTGAGCTGGTATTCCTGTCAAACCTTCCAAGCCGCTTCCCCGACTGAGATTGATTAAAAAGGTCTCCAAATTATCATCAGCATGATGGGCCGTTAGAATATAATCGAAATGCTCTGCTTCAGAAAGTTCATAAAACCAGCTGTAGCGGAGTTCTCTGGCGGCAACTTGAGTAGATAATTTATGATCTTCGGCAAAGGCTTTGGTATCAAATTGATTTACAAAAAGGGAAACATTATTATGATTGGCATAGTCCTCGACAAAATTCTGATCCCCAAAACTTTCCAATCCACGGAGTTGAAAATTACAATGGGCGACACCAATTTCGAAGGGTAATTTTCTAAATAAATCCAACAAAACCATACTATCAAGACCTCCACTAACCGTTAATAACAAACGCTGTTGCATTAGAAAAGGGAAATGTTGTTGGAGCTGTATTTGTAATTTATCTAACATGAACGACTAAATTGATTTTAAATAGAAACCTATGAAAAGCGAAATTAAGCTTTTAATTTATGGTTTTCAAAAGGAGCATAAAAAAACACGAAGCCAACTAATTACTATTTAATACGTTTAGCATTGCTTTGGCTTTAAGCAGGCATTCCTCATATTCTTGGATTGGCAGTGATTGTGAAGTGATGGCACTTCCTACAGAAAAGGAAACATATTGATTTTTAGAATTGTATAAAATACTGCGGATAACGACATTAAAATCAAAATCACCCTCAGGGGTAAAATAGCCTAGGGCACCACTATACAAGCCTCTTTTTGTTTCCTCGAGTTCCTCTATTATCTGGAGGGCTGAAAGCTTAGGAGCTCCACTCATACTTCCCATGGGAAAGGTCGTTTTCAGACTGTCTATAGCACTAAATTTGGAATCAATTTTAGAGCTCACAGTCGAAATCATTTGATGCACCTGCATAAAAGAATAGAGGCCACACAATTCTTCAACAACAACAGAACCTCGTTCTGCGGTTCGAGATAAGTCGTTGCGCACCAGATCCGTAATCATGATGTTCTCTGCTATTTCTTTAGGGTCTGTGGCCAAGTTTTGTTTGGATTTGAGGTCTTCGTCCGGATCAGAGAATCGCTTGGCTGTCCCTTTGATGGGTTGCGAGATTAGTGTATCGCCTTCCTTTTTTAAATAGCGTTCCGGTGAAGCCGAAAGTAAGAACTGAGTATTGTTTTTAAAGTAAACCGCAAAGGGAGCCTTAGAAATTTCGTTCAGATTCTGATAGGTAGTCAGCGGATCAATAGTCGCATTCTCGGCATAGAATTCCATACAAAAATTCGCTTCATAGAGGGCTCCATATTGGATTTTAGCCAGCATCGTATTTACTTTCTCCACATAGCGCTCTTTGGATATGCGTTGCTGAATTAGCAGTTGGTTTGCTTTTTGAGACCTCTTGGTAGTTGTAAGTGAAATAGCGTCTAAATCCTCCTCTAATTCGTCCTCACAAAGATGGAGGTAGTGCAGTTCGAGAGTATCCCCTTTAAGTAAAAAGAGTTTCTTGGGTTGAAAGAAAAACAAGTCGGGAAAATCCAAGCCATCCCAATTGTTTGATTGTAAATGCTCTAGGTCATTTTTCAAATCGTAGGACAAATAACCAAAGAGCCAATCCCGGGTCGTTTGTTGGTATTGCTTTAAATCTTCAAAGGCATTCT
>CANEZU010000304.1 GCA_947444255.1 Flavobacteriaceae bacterium
ATGTAATTCCGTCGCCTTCATCATGAAAATATTGAGCTCGGCTAGTTCCAAGAAAGGAATCAAAACCTCCAGCCAAGACTAGGTTTTCAAGTGCTTTTTTATTGGCAGCACGCAAATCAATCCGTTTGGTTAAGTCAAAAATAGATTTGTATTTTCCGTCTTTTCTATTGTCTACAATAGTCTGAACCGCTCCCATCCCAACGCCTTTTACAGCACCAATTCCAAAACGAACCGCATAATTTTCATTAACGGTAAATTTATAAAAGGATTCATTGACATCCGGACCTAAAACTTCCAATCCCATTCGCTTACATTCCTCCATAAAAAAGGAAACCTGTTTGATATCACTCATGTTATTAGACAATACTGCAGCCATATATTCTGCTGGATAGTTGGCTTTCAAATAAGCAGTTTGATAAGCAATCCAAGCATAACAAGTGGAATGCGATTTATTAAATGCATATTCCGCAAAGGCTTCCCAGTCTTTCCAAATTTTTTCCAACTTATCTTCGGCATGTCCTTTGGCAGCAGCCTGACTGATAAATTTAGGCTTCATTTTATCCAAAACATCTTTTTGCTTTTTTCCCATTGCTTTACGCAAAACATCGGCATCACCCTTAGAGAAATCCGCTAATTTTTGAGACAAAAGCATTACTTGTTCTTGGTAAACGGTAATTCCGTATGTATCTTTCAACAATTCTTCACAGGCTTCAAGGTCATAAATAATTTCCTCTTCGCCATTTTTTCGTTTAACAAAACTTGGAATATAAGCAATTGGACCCGGACGATACAACGCATTCATGGCAATTAAATCTGGAAAAACCGTAGGCTTTAATTCCTTCATGTATTTTTGCATTCCTGCCGACTCGTATTGGAAAATCCCAACTGTTTCTCCTCGCTGAAAAAGCTCGTAAGTCTTTAAATCATCAATCGGAAATTCATCTGGATCGAGATCTATACCTTTTCGGTATTTTACTAATTTAACGGTGTCTTTTATCAAGGTCAGGGTTTTCAAACCCAAAAAATCCATCTTTAACAAACCGGCACTTTCTACCACCGAGTTATCAAATTGAGTAACATATAAATCGGAATCTTTGGCTGTAGCCACAGGAACAAAATCAGTAATATCACTTGGAGTAATAATCACCCCACAGGCATGAATCCCTGTGTTTCTTAAATTCCCTTCGAGTATTTTAGCTTGCTGGATGGTTTCGCCACCTAAATCGGATTCATTCGCTATAGCTATTAATTCTTTTATCTTATCATATTCTTCCGGTCGAACTGCCTTCTTAATTAAATCCTCTTTTTCACTTAAAAAACGAGCCAAATTCCATTTAGATGGCATCATCCCCGGAATTAATTTAGCGATTTTATCGGCTTCAAAAAGCGGCAAATCTAATACACGAGCAGTATCCCGAATCGCTGATTTGGTTGCCATTTTACCATAAGTAATAATCTGCGCCACTTGTTTGGAACCGTATTTTCGGATGACATAATCCATTACACTACTGCGTCCTTCGTCATCAAAATCAATATCTATATCGGGTAATGACACACGATCAGGATTCAAGAAACGCTCAAAAAGCAGATTGTATTTTAAAGGATCAATGTTCGTGATTTTCAAACAGTAAGCGACTACAGATCCAGCAGCTGATCCCCGACCAGGACCAACGGAAACGCCCATACTTCGCGCTTCAGCAATTAAATCCTGAACGATCAGAAAATAACCTGGATAACCGGAATTGGAGATTGTCAAAAGTTCAAAGTCGAGCCGCTCCTGAATTTCATCTGTAATTTCGGGATACCTTCTATTGGCTCCTTCCATTGTAAGGTGTCTCAAATAAGTATTTTCTCCACGAACGCCTCCGTCATTTTCGTCCTCCGCTACAATAAATTCAGTTGGAATTTCAAATTTAGGCAACAATACTTCTCGCGCTAAATCGTAAATTTCTATTTTATCAACTATTTCTGAAAGATTAGAAATAGCTTCTGGCAAATCATTGAAGAGTTGCTTCATTTCATCGCCCGATTTGAAATAATATTCTTGATTGGGTAAGCCAAAACGATAACCACGACCTCGTCCTATTGGTGTTGTTTGCTTTTCTCCATCTCGAACACAAAGTAAAATGTCGTGGGCATTCGCATTTTCCTTTTCAATATAAAAAGTGTTATTGGTCGCAACAATCTTAATATCATGCTTTCTGGCCAAAGAAATCAGACCTTCATTAACCCGATTTTCATCTTCCTGATTATGACGCATGACTTCCATATAAAAATCAGAACCAAACTGTTCTTTCCACCAAAGCAAAGCTTCTTCTGCTTGATTTTCTCCCAGATTCAATATTTTATTTGGAATTTCTCCGTAAAGATTTCCTGACAAAACAATTAGATCTTCCTTATATTGTTCAATTACTTTTTTGTCAATTCGAGCTACATAATAAAAACCTTCAGTGTACGCAATTGATGACATTTTAGCCAGATTATGATATCCTTTTTTGGTTTTCGCCAAAAGCACAATTTGATAACCATTGTCTTTTCGAGATTTATCTTTATGGTCTTCACATACAAAAAACTCACAACCTACAATCGGTTTCATGGGGACTTCTGTAGGCTCCTCCCCTTTTTCAATTGCTACTTTGTTTTTAGCTTCCGCCGATTTGTTATGATACAAAATATCGCGTACAAAATGAAAAGCACCCATCAAATTGGCATGATCAGTCATCGCAACTGCAGGCATTTTTTGTTCTGAAGCCGCCTTAACTAGAGCTGCAATACTTATGGTAGACTGCAATACTGAAAATTGCGTATGATTGTGTAAATGCACAAAATCAGTGTCTATTAAAATTTGCTTGTTGTCCGACAGTTCTTGTTTCGAGATTGGAGCGGTTTGCTGCTGTCCTATTTGTTGACGAATTCGCTCAGAAGCTTCTTTTAGATTAATATGTTTTAATCCGATGAGTTTAATTTCTCCCGAATTATACGACTGAAATGCCTGAAAATGGTCTGCAGGAACATCCAATTCTTCTTTGGTAAAAACCTCCCGCCGAATTAATTCTAAAAAACAACGCGTAGTAGCTTCAACATCGGCAGTAGCGTTGTGTGCCTCGGAAAAAGGTCTATTAAAAAGATAGGA
>CANEZU010000305.1 GCA_947444255.1 Flavobacteriaceae bacterium
ACCAATTGGCATTTTGCTCAATAAAACTTTACTTTCAACCATATTACCAAAACGAAAAATATCAGTATGAAATAAATAAATATCAGGATATTCAGCTAATCTTTCATAAAAAACAGAAGAATACTCTTCATGTAAAATATCATCAGAACCTAATATCATAACAAATTCAGTTTGACACAATTCTATACATCGGTTCCAATTACCATACATTCCGACATTAGAATCATTTCTGAAATAAGTAACGTTATTTAAATTTAATGATTTAATAAAGACTTCAAATTTGTTATGTGAAGATGCATTATCTACCACTATGATATCAACAGAAACAGTTTGATTTACAGCACTCATTAATGCTTCTTCAAAATAATCAAAACGTTCAAAAACTGGCATTGCAATAGTTAATTTTCTATCAGTCATTTTTTTTAATAAATAGGTTCTTAATTTAAATAGTATTGTCAAAAGGTTTAGTCCAAATACTTAACGTTTCATCCCATACTTTTATAACTTTTGCTGGACTACCAATTGCTATACACCTGTCTGGAATAGATTTTGTTACAACACTATTTGCACCAATTATACATTGTTCACCAATTTTAACTCCTTGAGTAATTACGACATTTTGACCAATCCAAGAACCTTTTCCTATTATTACTTCCTTAAAATAATCAAAACCTTGTAAATTATATGGAATATTTTCATCTAAATATTTATGACTACAGTCTACTATAAAAACATTAGACGCAATCAAAACATGATCCTCTATAACAACACTTGATGAGGAAAAAATTTGACATCTTGAAGTAATAGTAACATGATTACCTATTTTTATTTGCCCTTCAATTCCATCTATATTAACAATTCCAAAATCACAACCTTTTCCAATTCTGCAACCAGAACCAATTTCTATTCTATAAGCTTCTTCGCAAGAAAAAGGAAATGCTATATTTGTGTTAGTCCCTATTTTTTTAAATTTTGGTAGTAAAGCTTTATGATATAATCGCTTAATTTTTTTAAAAACACGATTTTTCACTAAAAATGAAAATATTGAGATTACAATTTTATCCATTCATTTCACTTAAATAATTTTGAATACCTTTTATTAGTGATATCTTTTGATCTTCTTTAAAATATTCATGGTTCTTTTCATGATTTGCAACAGCATGCATGACGTCAGAAGATCGATAAGGTTTCCCTCCCCAACAAATATTTGCTTTTTTCCCTGAAACTTGCTCAATAATTCCTGTCAGTTGCTTTAAACTATGTCCTTTTCCAGTACCCAAAGGCAATACGGCCATATTCTTGATAATATCTATTTTATTTAACAAATTACCATAAAAAGTTACTACATCATTTATGTGGATGAAGTCCAAAACTTGCTCTCCAGGCGATAAATCTAGAGGCACAACACTATCTAAAGAATCAACAATCAAATCGATAATTTTCTTTTGACTATCTCTTGCTCCATAAATTGTGTAGGGAACAACTGTAACATATTTATAGGTAGCATTTTTGCTATAATAATCGATAAAAAAACGACTAGCCGATTTAGTTGCAGCGTAAAGATATGCAGGATCTAAAATATCATCTCCTTTAAAATATTCAGCAAAAGATCCTGTATTAATTAAAAGTTTAAGATTAGTATTTCTTAGACTTTCCAAAACACGTACTAAAAATGAAATATTACTTTCTATTAATTTTTGTGCATCTACATAGGTATCGCTAGATGTAAGATAAGATGCCAAATGAATACAAACATCGGGCTCAAAATTTACAACACAATTATTTAACTCCTCTTGAGAAAAATTCAAGTCAAATTTCTGAGTTTTTTCGCCAAATTCGCTTAAACTTTTGTTCAGATTTCTTGTTAACTCTAAAATTTGATGTCCTTGACTCAATAATTGAGGAATCATATGTCTTCCAACATAGCCGGTTGAACCTGTAACTAAAATTTTCATTAAAACGGAGAATTAAATTCATTCAATTTTAAAAATTCCAAATCCCTTTTAGAGAGAATTGGGTCATGTACATCCCAATCAAAACCAAGTGAGTTGTAACTTATGCCTGAATCAGATAAAGTGTCATACTCTGTTCCTACGTTATAGACAGTAATGGTATTATTCTCCAAAGCCTTGAAACCATGTGCGAATCCTTTAGGTATAAAAATTGATTTTCTATTTTCAGCAGATAATTCAATAGATATAAATTTTTTATAGGTACTAGATTTTTTTCGGAGATCTACAACAACATCTAATATTGAGCCACGAGGAACATATACCAATTTTTCATGATCAGATGGAGGTAATTGAAAATGCATTCCTCTAATCACATCTTTTTGTGAAATAGAATAATACGATTCTCTAATCTCAAAATTTAGTTTATTATTTATAAAATCTTGTACATTAAAAGTCTTAACAAAAGTTCCTCTTTCATCTTCGGCTACAAAATTATTAATAATATAAACCCCTTCGAAATCTGTTTTATCAACTGTCATACGTTAAAAATTTAATCCGAAAAACTCTTCCATTTTCTCCACTACAAAATCAAGATGATCATTAGTTAAAGCCGGTTGAACTCCAATCCAGAAAGTATCATTCATAGTTTTATCAGTATGCGTTAACTCACCCACTATACGATATTCTACATCTGCAAAATAGGGCTGCTTACTTATATTACCTGCAAACAACAAACGAGAACCAATTTTATGCTCGTCTAAAAATCGCAATAGATCAACTCTATTTGATCCACAGTTATCTTTTAAAGTAATTGGGAATCCAAACCAAGATGGATTACTATTTTCTGTAGCTTCAGGCAAATGAATAAATTCATTCAAGGACTGTAATTTTTCTTTTAAATAGCTGAAATTTTCACGACGTCTGGCAATAAAAAAATCTAATTTATCCAGTTGAGCCAAGCCACAAGCCGCTTGCATATCAGTAATTTTTAAATTGTAGCCTAAGTGAGAATAAACATATTTATGGTCATAACCATAAGGCAAATCACCATGCTTTTGCTCAAAGCGACAGCCACAGGTATTATCACACCCAGGTGCACAATAACAGTCTCTTCCCCAGTCTCTAAAAGATTCAGCAATAGATTTTAATTCTAATGAGTTCATGAATACAG
>CANEZU010000306.1 GCA_947444255.1 Flavobacteriaceae bacterium
CCTTTCATGATAAAATCTTCTATGGAATGACTGTGTAGCACTCGGGTTGTGTCTTGTTCAATTATTGGACCTTCATCTAATTCCTCTGTTACATAATGGCTGGTTGCGCCAATAATTTTGACCCCTCTTTTAAAAGCCGAATGATAGGGTTTAGCTCCTGGAAAAGCGGGTAAAAAAGAATGGTGAATGTTGATGATTTTGTTGGGATAGTGAGCAATTAGTTTTGGAGTAATAATTTGCATGTATCGCGCGAGCACAATGAAATCAATCTTGAATTTTTTCAAAATATCCAATTGTTTTTGTTCGCCTTCGATTTTGTTTTCTTTTGAAAAGGGCACATGATAAAAAGGGATTTCGAATCGCTCAGCAATTGGCTTTAAATCTTCGTGATTGCTTATGATTAATGGAATTTCTATAGCCAATTCTCCGGCGCTATAGCGTCCTAGGATATCATAGAGGCAATGGTCGTATTTTGAAACAAAGACTGCCATTTTTGGTTTTTGTTCCTTGGTGTACATTTCCCAAGACATGTTGTAAGGGGTAGCCAAATTGATTTGGAAGTCGTTTTTTATGGCTTCAAGGCTCCATTTTTCTTTTACTAATTCACATTCCAAGCGCATGAAAAACACGTTTTGATCGGCATCAACATGCTGATCCAGATAAATAATATTTCCTTCGATGGAGGCAATATAATTGGTCACTGCAGCAATAATAGCCTTTTGATCTTTGCAATTTATGAGTATGGTAATTTGTGTCATGTTTATAATTTTGTTCCTCTACTTTTATTTTGCTGAGGCAATTTCTGTTCCAAAAAATAGTAATTTATGTGCTGGAATTCTGCCTTTTGCATGGTTGGGGCTTATGCAGAAACCGTCTTGTTCTTTTTTCAAAACTAAACTTATTTTTCAAAAACCAAAGTTTTTTAGGGGATTATTTTAAGTTTTATTTAATAGGTCGGCTTTTTTTAAAATTGTAGATTGCAGCATAAATTATCATATTCTCATAATGGAAGCACAAACGCCTTATATTCCTAAAAATAAAGTACGAATTGTCACTGCAGCCTCTCTTTTTGACGGTCATGATGCGGCAATAAATATTATGCGCCGAATTATTCAATCTACAGGAGTAGAAGTCATCCATCTTGGTCACGACCGCAGTGTCGAAGAGGTTGTCAATACGGCGATTCAAGAAGATGCGAACGCTATTGCGATGACTTCTTATCAGGGGGGGCATATTGAGTATTTTAAATATATGTATGATTTGCTAAAAGAAAAAGGAGCGGATCATATTCTACTATTTGGCGGTGGGGGCGGTGTTATTTTACCGACGGAAATTGCCGAATTAGAAGTTTACGGAATCACAAGAATCTATTCGCCCGACGATGGTCGCGCGATGGGATTGCAGGGCATGATTAATGATTTGGTCTCCCGTTCTGATTATCCTATTGGAGATGAACTGAAGGACGAGTTCGATGAACTTGAAGCTCGAAATCCACGGGCTATTGGCCGAATTATATCCGCAGCAGAAAATTTCCCAGATGTGGCTGCTCCGGTTTTGGCCTCCATACATGCGAAGAACAAGGGTAGTAAAACCCCTGTTTTAGGAATTACAGGCACAGGAGGTTCGGGTAAATCTTCCTTAGTTGATGAATTAGTACGTCGTTTTCTGGTCGATTTTCCTACAAAAACCATTGGTTTGATCTCTGTGGATCCTTCGAAAAGAAAAACAGGAGGCGCACTTTTGGGTGATCGAATTCGGATGAATGCCATTAACGATTCCAGAGTTTATATGCGTTCGTTGGCCACGCGCCAATCCAATCTGGCATTGTCTAAATATGTGTCTGAAGCCATCGAAGTTTTAAAAGCGGCACAATACGACATCATTATATTAGAAACCTCCGGAATTGGCCAGTCTGATACTGAAATCATGGATCATTCGGATGTTTCACTTTATGTGATGACCCCAGAATTTGGTGCTGCTACCCAATTGGAAAAAATCGACATGCTTGATTTTGCTGATTTAGTAGCGGTGAATAAATTTGACAAACGTGGTTCTTTGGATGCTTTGCGCGATGTACGAAAGCAATATCAGCGGAACCACCAACTTTGGGATACGGCATTGGATTTGTTGCCGGTTTACGGCACTATAGCTTCGCAATTTAACGATCCGGGAATGAATACGCTTTATAAAGCGATAATGGCAAAAGTGGCAGCCAAAACAGATTCTGATTTGAAATCCAGTTTTGAAATCACAAGGGAAATGAGCGAGAAAATTTTTGTTATTCCGCCTCATCGCACCCGATATTTATCTGAAATTTCCGAAAGCAATCGGAAATATGACAGTACAGCTTTCAATCAGGAGCAGGTTGCTCAAAAATTATATGGGATTTTTAAAACCATAGAAAGTGTTTCGGGCCAAGTTCCGCATATCGACAAATCAGGAATAGACGAAGTTCTTTTAGAAACTAGGGAGGAGAATAACCGTTCGTTTTTAAGTCTTCTAATTGCAGAATTTGATCGTGTCAAAATGGGATTGGATCCTTATAATTGGGAGATCATTTTGAACTGGGCCGATAAAGTCAAGAAATATACCGATCCAGTTTATACTTTCAAAGTACGAGATCGAGAAATCAAGATGGCGACTTATACGGAGAGTTTGTCTCATTCTAAAATACCGAAAGTTTCTTTACCGAAGTATAAGGCTTGGGGTGATTTGTTGCGATGGAGTTTGCAGGAAAATGTACCTGGAGCCTTTCCATTTGCTTCCGGATTGTATCCATTTAAGCGGGAAGGCGAAGATCCCTCGCGAATGTTTGCTGGAGAAGGCGGGCCAGAACGAACGAATAAACGCTTTCATTATGTAAGTTTGGGATTACCTGCAAAACGGTTATCTACTGCATTTGACAGTGTTACTTTGTATGGAAATGATCCTCATATACGCCCGGATATCTATGGAAAAATCGGTAATGCCGGTGTTTCTATTTGTTGTTTGGACGATGCTAAAAAATTATATTCTGGCTTTGATTTGGTTCATGCGATGACATCGGTAAGTATGACTATTAACGGTCCGGCGCCTATGTTATTGGGCTTTTTTATGAATGCAGCTATAGATCAGC
>CANEZU010000307.1 GCA_947444255.1 Flavobacteriaceae bacterium
CGGACTAAGCATATAAAACTTAGTTCGTGATATTTTAAATTTAAAAAACATGAAAAAAATTCCAGTCCTATTATTGTTCGTTTTAATCAGTACACAAAATATATTTTCACAAAAGCAGACCACAATTATTTCTGTAAAAAACAGTGCTGAGGCACCAACAATCAACAGAAATATTTATGGCCATTTTGCAGAACATTTAGGAAGGAGTATCTATGGGGGTTTTTTTGTAGGCGATACTTCTAAAATTGCCAATACCAATGGGGTTCGTAATGATATTATCGAAGCGTTAAAAAAATTGAAGATTCCAAATCTACGCTGGCCTGGAGGTTGTTTTGCCGATACCTATCATTGGAAAGATGGAATAGGACCAAAAGAAGATCGTCCAACGATGGTCAATAAATGGTGGGGTGGAGTAACAGAGGACAATAGTTTTGGAACCCATGATTTTTTAAACCTTTGTGAAATATTGGGTGCAGAGCCTTATTTATCAGGGAATGTAGGAAGTGGTACTGTTCAAGAACTTTCGGATTGGGTACAATATACCAACTTTGGAGGAAAAAGTCCGATGAGTGATTTGCGTAAAAAAAATGGAAAAGATGCGCCCTGGAAAGTAAAAATATGGGGAATAGGAAATGAAGCTTGGGGTTGTGGTGGCAATATGAAACCCGAATATTATGCAGGTGAATATAGAAAATATGCCACATTTATGGCAGATTGGGAAAATACAGGTGGATTGATGCGAATTGCTTCAGGTGCTAGTGATGCCGACTATAATTGGACCGAAACCCTAATGAAGAATATACCACTAAATATGTTAGGTGGTGTTGCCATGCACCATTATTCAGTTATTAATTGGAATAAAAAAGGAGATGCTGTTTCTTTTTCCGAAGCGCAATATTTCGCTACTATGAAAGAAGCCCTGAAAATGGAGGAGCTAATCACTAAACATGGCGCTATAATGGATCAATATGATCCTGAGAAAAAAATTGCATTGGTGGTTGATGAATGGGGAGGATGGTATGATGTGGAATCGGGAACGAATCCAGGGTTTTTATACCAACAAAATACAATGAGAGATGCTGTTTTGGCGGGTGCTACTCTCAATATTTTTAACAATCATGCGAATCGTGTTCGCATGGCTAATCTGGCACAATGTGTCAATGTTTTACAAGCTGTGATTTTGACTGATAAGGCGAAGATGATTTTGACGCCGACCTATCATGTTATGCAAATGTACAGTGTGCATCAGGATGCAAAATTAGTACCCATTAGTTTTGAATCACCCTTGTATACCTATAATGGAGAATCGCTTCCAGCTTTATCGGCATCGGCATCAAAAGATAAAAATGGATTGCTGCATATTTCTATAGTTAATGTAGACTCTAAAAAAGAAAATAAGATTAGTATCGCTATAAATGAACTTGGGACACGAAATTTCAAGGCCCAAATTTTAAAGTCTTTAAAAGTACAAGATTATAATTCGTTTGATAAGCCAGATCGAATTCAGCCTTTGGATTTCAAAGCTTTTGAAATTAAAAAAGGGATTCTAGAATTAACCATTCCTCCATTTTCAGTGATCATGTTAGAGGGAAAATAAAAAAAATAATGATACAATTAAGTTCAATTTTAAAAGCGGGTTCCTGTTTTCTTATTTTTTTATTTGTCGTATCTATTAGCAGTTGCAGCAGTAATGAGGATCCTGCTCCTGTGGTAGTACCTCCAGTAGTTCCTCCTGTAGTTGTGGATCCTGGCTTCCCGGGACCGACTTATCCGGATAATTATACCTCAATTTCCTCCTGGTCAAGCCGATCGCAATGGAACTTAGCCAATGTTCATGATCCTAGCGTAGAAAAATGCGGGGACTATTATTATATGTACCAAACAGATGCTTCTTATGGAAATGCTCATGATGGAAATGGACATTTCTTTTACAGACGTTCAAAAGATTTAGTAAATTGGGAATTCATGGGCTCTTCTATGACCACAGCTCCGAGCTGGGTTAAAGATTCCCTTAACAATAAAAGAGCGCGAATGAGCCCGGCTTTAGCTCCAATTGAAAACCCTAATTATGGGTATTGGGCACCCTGTGTTCGCAAAGTGGGTAGTAAATACCGCATGTATTATAGCATAGTGGTGGATAACCCTATTGTTGGTTCTGATTTTACTATTAGTTGGGGAGAGCGCGCCTTTATTGGTTTGGCCGAAACCGATGATTTAGCGTCTAATGTGTGGACCGATAAAGGAATGGTAGTTTGCTCCGAACCCGATGGTTTAAAGCCCTATTCCTTTACAGGTAACCGAATTTGGGATAATGCCTATTTTAAATTCAATGCCATTGATCCTAGTTTTATCGCTACACCATCCGGCGAGGAATACTTAATATACGGTTCTTGGCATTCTGGAATTGCCGCTGTGAAATTAAATCCTAGTACAGGAAAACCAGATCAACTTAAAACCTTAGCGGATTATGGAACTCGAATTGCTACACGTAATGCAACTAGTCGTTGGCAAGCTTCTGAAGGGCCTGAGATAATTTACAATCCAGATACCCAATACTATTATCTTTTTATGGCTTATGATGAATTATCGGTTGCTTATAATACTCGGGTATGCCGCTCCAAAAATATAACGGGGCCTTATCTCGGAATCAATGGTGCCGATATTACTAATGGAGCTGATGCTTGGCCAATGCTTACACACCCTTACGGTTTTAATAATCATACGGGTTGGGTCGGTATTTCACATTGCGCTGTTTTCCAAAATCCGGAAAGCAAAGAATGGTTTTATGCTTCGCAAGCCCGATTACCAGAAGGAGTAGCCGGAATTAATGCTTCCAATGCTGTGATGATGGGAAATGTTAGAGCAATACAATGGACACCAGATGGTTGGCCTGTTATTGCCCCTGAGCGCTATGCCGCAGTTCCAAAGACCGTAATTAGCGAGGCTTCCTTTATAGGTTCCTGGGAACAAATTGCCATGCAATATCAATATAAAACAATTCAGAAATCGGTTAGTATATTTTTGACTGCTGATAAAAAAGTAAGTGGAGGCCTCTCAGGTACTTGGTCTTATGATAGTAGCAA
>CANEZU010000308.1 GCA_947444255.1 Flavobacteriaceae bacterium
TACCATGATTTTAAACGAAAGCAATAGGAGGAGAAATCTAAACTATATGGCTGAATTTGACAGTTCGCTTTTTAGTGCTCGTAAAATCACAAAAGTCGAGCAGCACAATGAATTAATTCTGATTGAAAAGTTGTAAAACTTTGAATTTGTACTTATTTCGATTTTTAGTTTCATAGGTATCAATTCCTCTTCCTTTTTGTTAGCCAAAGATTCTGCAGTCTTTTAAGGCTAGCTGGTCCGTGTGCCTTTATAAATTATTTGTATTTTAAAAATAAGATTGTCAAAGAATCTCTTTTTTGAATATATTTGAATTGCGCTTTGAATTTAAAAAACACAAACCTATTGTTTTATTGTTTCCTTATAAACTATCAAATATGAAAAAATGTTTCTTGTTCCTCTGTTTGCTTTTAAGCATCTCCTCCTTTGCAATCATCCGTTTGCCTAAACTATTTGCTGATGATATGGTCTTGCAACGGAATAAATTAATTCCCGTTTGGGGTTGGGCAGATGCAAATGAGAAAATTGAAATTCATTTCAACAAACAAATCAAAACAACAATTGCAGACGCAAATGGTAAATGGTTTTTAAAATTAGATGCTGAAAAAGCTGGTGGCCCTTATGAATTATCGATATCAGGTGCGAATAAAATTATTTTAAAGAATATTTTAGTCGGTGAAGTCTGGATCTGCAGTGGACAATCTAATATGGAGTTTTCAGTGAGTCAAGCCGATAATGCAGCGGCAGAAATTGCTGCAGCCAATTATCCTATGATACGCCAGTTTAAAGTAGGCAAAGATCTTAGTTCTTTGCCTAAGGAAGATTTTAAAGCGGGGAGTTGGCAAATTTGCACGAAAGCTAGTGCAGGTGATTTTACAGCAGTCGGTTATTTTTTTGCAAAGAAAATTCAGGAAGAATTAGGGATTCCGATTGGCATTATCAATACGTCTTGGGGCGGAACCGTATCGGAAACCTGGACCAGTCGCGAGGCTTTTGAAAACAGTTCCGAATTCGCGGCTATGATTGCCGAAATGCCCAAAGTAGATTTAGATTCTATTTCCAAAGTATTTATTGCAAAATCTACCCAAAGAATAGAAAGATTACAAGGCTCAGAAATCAATGTTGCCGCAACAAGCCGATTTAAAGAATTAGACTATAATGATCAAAATTGGCCCGAATTAAACGCGGCCGAAGTCTGGGAAAGTCAAGAATTGGGAGAATTTGACGGTGTCGTTTGGCTGCGCAAAGAAATAACTATCCCTGCAAATGATTTGGGCGAGCCTGCCTTATTGGAATTGGCTAAAATCGACGATGAAGATATTAGTTATATCAATGGAATTGAAGTGGGCAGAAATACCAATTGGGAGGCCAAAAGAAAATACGAAATCCCGGCTGGAGTATTAAAAGTAGGTCAAAACATAATAGCCATCCGAATAGTGGATAATTCTGGTGGCGGTGGAATTTATGGCGATTCTGGGGATTTAAAATTAACCATTGGCAGTACACAAATTCCACTAGCCGGAAAATGGAAATACCAGGTTGAATCCATTAAAAGTGAAATAAGTCCAAACGCCTATCCTTCCTTATTGTACAATGCCATGTTACATCCTCTGATTCCCTATGCTTTCGAAGGGGTTTTATGGTATCAAGGGGAATCGAATGCAAATAGGGCTTATCAATACCGAACTGCTTTTCCGTTGCTCATCAACGATTGGAGAGCAAAATGGAAGCAGGGTGATTTTCCTTTTTATTATGTACAATTAGCCAGCTTTAATGAAGCCAATGGAAACAGTAACAATGGCAGTTATTGGGCCGAACTTAGAGAGGCCCAGACTTTAACTTTAAAGTTAGCCAATACCGGGATGTGCGTGACCACTGATATAGGAATTCCAAATAATATTCATCCTACAAACAAACAAGATGTAGGAAAACGATTGGCAGCCATTGCTTTAAATAAAGTATATAAAAAAAATAATATATACGGTGGTCCTCGTTTTAAAATGATGCAAATAAGAGCAAATGAGATTGTAATCCAATTCGAAAATACGGGATCTGGATTATCGACATCGGATAAAAACAATTTAATCAAGGGCTTTGAAATTGCGGGAAAAGACCAAATCTTTCATCCTGCAAAAGCGGTTATCCATGCTAATCAGCTGATTATTTCATCCGAAAATTGTACGAATCCCCTAGCGGTTCATTATGGATGGGCTGACGATGCTAGTGCCGGCAATCTTTACAACAAGGAAGGTTTTCCAGCAGAACCTTTTAGAACCGATGATTGGAAGACCCTATCCAAAAAGGTGAAATATAAAATCGTAAAGTGATCTTATTAAAGAGCTAGGATACTAAAACTATGAAGTGCGACGGAATACCATCGCACTTCTTTTGTAGGTAGCCTTTAACAATCTAGATCCTGAATTTCATAGCGGAATACTTGACGCAATAGGAAGAAAATAATACGCAATCTCCTATTTTTATTTTTAAAATTTCTATAGCTTTGTAATTCCGATTTTTCAGAACTGCCTTAAAAACAAAACTATTATCCTAAATAACTATTGAATTTGCACCCTTACTAACTTCATTATACCCAAAAAAAATGCAAGATACCGCTTCTAAAAACCCATCCATTTCCTACAATGTGCCAGGCCAGTTTGAAGAAACAAGGTTTGAAAAAATCCACAATTCCATTTGTAAATCATCTGAAATAGGTTCCAAAATAGTTGCCAAAGAAATCGCAGCACTCATTCGACAAAAACAAAAAGCCAATTCAAATTGTGTGTTAGGACTTGCAACGGGTTCCTCTCCTATCAAAGTCTATGACGAACTCATCCGGATGCACAAAGAAGAAGGATTGAGTTTTCGGAATGTGATCAGCTTTAATTTGGACGAATATTATCCAATGGAAAAAGACAATCCAGAGAGTTATCATTATTTCATGCAGGAGAATCTATTCAATCATGTTGATATGGCTCCCGAAAACATTAATATACCGGACGGAATGGTAGCTCCTGAAAAGCTACACGACTTTTGTCTGGATTATGATGTTAAAATTGAAAAAGCAGGTGGATTGGATTTCCAA
>CANEZU010000309.1 GCA_947444255.1 Flavobacteriaceae bacterium
ATATAATAGTTTTTGATATTAATACGGTAATTGGTTAAAGGAACAAAACCGGGCCTTCGGAATACCACAGCAGTATACAATACCGTTCCGATTTATCACAGTAACATTAAGTATTAAGATCTCGCAAATAGGTTTATAAAAGATTACCATTAACAACAACCGTTTACGTTCTCAAGAATCTTACGCCTTTAAAGCCATTATCAACAACAGTTTCAAATATTTTTTTTTAAACATTTATACAATGAAGACATTCTTTTCTGATCTAATTCCAAGAATTCAAAAATATTCTCAAAAACTAGACGATATCTCATTGTTGATAAATCAACACTGGGTTGTGCTTGATCCTTTAATGGAATCAAAAACAGTTTATATCTTCAAACAAGATGGTGTATTATTAATTGCATTAAATGGCAAAATAAGTAAAGCTAAATGGGAGTATCTGGGACACAATTCATTACTAATCGATATAAATGATGAGTCTTATTTATTCAAACCAAACATTTTTGACGAGAACATTTTAGCATTAAAAATAGACAGCCGAGAAGAATACTCTATTTTAATAAACGAAACTAAATTCAATGAAGAATTAAATTCAATAACTGCAATAAATAGATTTTTAAATCAGAAATATATAATTAATCCCATTTCTGATTCTAGATTACTTGAAAGTAATACTCTTAATATTGCAAATGACGAATTTATTAAAAACAGATATAGTTTAAAAATTGGATCTCATGAAGAATACTTAATAACTTTTAATAATGGAAATAGAACAAAATATTACTATAAAGTTTCAAACCAAAAGTATTTCATTTACACAGAAAATGAAATACTTTTTTTCTCTGATAAAAAAACGTGCTTAGATAATTTAATTTAAAATAGTTAAAAATGATGAAAGTGTTTAGGCTACTTAACCAAGATTACAAAGATATAGCTACGAAACAGATACTAATAAAATCAGGTCCTTTTAGAGGGATTCTAAAAAATCGAATTAAAAGAGAAAAACAACACTATATATAAAAAACCACCTAAATTAGCATTAAAAATCCTATTAAGTCAAACGTATATTCCAGTATAAGTTTATTTTAAAAAACCATGAAGGACTATTATAAAATTTTAGGAGTATCACCGAATGCTTCATCTCTAGAAATAAAAAAAGCATACAGACGACTTGCGTTAAAATATCACCCTGACAAAAACCATGATGACAATTCTGCGGAGGCAAAGTTTAAAGAAATAGCCAATGCATACGAGATACTTTCAGATATCGAAAAAAGAAAAAGCTATGACTACAATAGTGATCGTGAATATAATTCAACTGATTTTTCAAAAGAACAAAAAAATACGGAACCGGAAGTAGTAGAACCAATACCTCCGTTAACATTTCTAAATATAATTCAGGACTTAAGAAAAAAAGTAGCTAGAATTGACAAACGAAAAGTAAATATACAAAGCCTCTTTGTATCAATCAATGAACTATTATCAGATATCAATATTCGCTATTTAATAAATTATGGAGATATTAAAACTAACAAACTAATAATAAATGAAGTATTAAAATGTTCTAAATTTCTTGGTTACGAAAGACATCCTATTCAATCCTATATTTACGTTGAAAAAATCTGTACAAAACTTGCAAATTTGGCTGGTACAGATAGCGAAACTATCCAAAAAATATTCAATTTCAATAAAAGAAGAAGATTAATTGGTTTTTGGAACCGTTATAAAGGGGCAGCAATTGTATCTATAGTAATTATATTTTTTGTGATTATTGGTAATTCTGGAAACGGAAATTCATCATCAAATTCATCAAAGACTATAACAAATGGTGACTTGAATAATACTTTTACTGAAAAAGATACCACAAGCTCGAAAAATTCAGAACAATTATTTCAACAACAAAGAGATTCTTTAATTTCAATTGGTTGGCAAGAACAAGATATTAGCAACGGTCAACTATCATCCTGTTACAATTTTAAACCAAAAAGAGGAAATATTGACAACTATTTACAAATTGTTGTTGGTGGTGGGACAGATGTAGTTGTTAAAGTCATGAATATTAAAACCGAAGAATGCATTAGATATGTTTTTATAAATAGAGGCACTACTTTCGAAATCAAAAATATACCTGAAGGACAGTATTACCTTAAAATTGCATATGGAAAAAATTGGCTTTCAAAGCTAGACAATGGTCAATGTGTTGGTAAATTCATTCGAAACCCAATGTATGAAAAGGGAGATGATATCCTAGATTATAAACTTCAATACCACTCTGAGGGTTATCAGATACCGAGTTTCAGATTATCTTTAGATATAGTTGCAGCAGATGTTACTAATTCTTTTAATTCAGCTAATATTTCGGAAGATGCGTTTAATCTTTAAAAGATAAAAAAAATAGTATGACTATTAACTTATTGCATTCTAAGAAATTAGAAGTTCACATTTGAATGATGCTCAACAAGTATAGTAATTACAGAAAGACTACAGCTACAAAAACACTAGCTTCTTTCTAGTATTTAAATTTAATAAGAAAATAAAAAATAAAATGAAAAACGAGAATGTTTCACAAATCAAAACTTAAATGGAAAAGAAAATATTATTAAAAACAGAAGATACTTTTAATAAATTAATTGAAAAAACAAATGGGAAAAATTAAAATTATATTTTTATTATTTACAATTAATTTTTCTTATTGTCAAGCATTAAAACAAGATAAAGCCATCCGTGCTGTAATGGTATACGGATATTTTACGGGCATAGAAACATCTCTTAAAAACATTTCTGAATTGAACCCAGATTTACTGCCAGAAGTAAATCAATTAAATTTATTATTAACAACAAACTTTGGACAAAGTAAAAAAAATGCAACCAAATATTTAGACGGTATAGGGAATTGGAGAAATATTTTAGATGCCAAAATGGACTCGCTTAAAAATATAATTCAAACTAATGTTCTTTTCAGTACAAAAGAAGAAACCTTAAACTATGTAAATGAACTAAATAAAAATTTAAAAGGAAGCTTACCTTCGCCGATACTAGAAAATGTTTTATC
>CANEZU010000310.1 GCA_947444255.1 Flavobacteriaceae bacterium
ATTCCCGAAAACGTACTATATAGCTGTCCCCAATTTCCATTTGATTGCCAAATAGGGCGGTCTTCTGCAGCACTATTTTAGACTTGCCCATCTGAATGGGTTTTCCAAAAGTAAATTCACCCAATTGATGATCCAATTCATCGGTCATTTCAAATTGATTGGCGCTGAGAATACTGATTGTCATTGCATTGGGTGCCTTCTTAATTAACTTTTTAGTTGAACTCGCAATCGCATTCAAATCCCCAAAAAAGAATTCGGGACCAGACAAGATCTCAAATACAAAGGGTTTATCCTCATATACTTCCGATAGCCTAATTCTGCCTTCATAGAAATAAGAAGTCTGTAGTCCCAGTTTCTGAATGGTTTTCTCCATCAGGGTGCGGGATTTGAGGATTTCAATCTCGTTATCGACATTGTTCTTCATGCCGCCCAGCAAACCCATATCGGTAAAGGCGGACAATTCAGAAGGTAAGCCCCCTTTTTTCTCATCCCGAACTAAAATAGTAGTGGTGGCTTTATATTGGGGTATGCTATAGCGGAGATAGACGAAAGAAATGCTGACACAAAGGATCACGGCCAAGGCAAACCATTTCCAATGCACCAGATAACGGTCTAATTGTTCCCTTAGGCTCAGACCATTATTCTCCTCTTCCTCTATCGTGTTAAATGGATCTTGCATAAAATATTATTTAAAAATAAGTACCGCGATGGTGATTAAAATACTAATACTGCTCAATATGGTACCGGTATTGGGCCCTACCCCTGCCGAATTGATTTTAGTTCGGTTGGGCTCTACCAATACGATATCATTTTGGGCCAAATAGTAAAAAGGGGAATTCAAGAAATCCGATTTGGTAATATCCACGCGATGATAGGACTTCACCCCATTGATCTCGCGGATAATTAATATAGTATGCCGCTTGCCGTAAATGGTCATATCCCCGGCAAGGCTTAGGGCTTCGAGCAAAGTCACGCGTTCCCCTGAAATCGTATAAGAGGAAGGCCGCATAACCTCACCCAGCACCGATACTTTAAAATTCAGGATCCGCAAGTTAATACCCGGATTCCGAACATATTCCGATACCAGCTTGACCATCTTGGCATTGGCTTCGCGACGGTGCAGTCCGCCCAATTTGACAAGACCCAAAATAGGGAAGTCAATATAACCCTCGTTATCGATGAGATAGGTTTTGATGCCCGCCTGATTGTTGCCAATCTCATAATTCCCCTGAATTTGTGGGAGGTTAAAAGGAATAGTCACTTCGGGATTATCGGCAAAGACGATGATACTCAAGAGGTCATCCGCCTGTAAGAGGGGTTCATAAGATAGTGCTTCCTCATAGGTTTTCGCCTGATCGATATCCTGTAGGTAGACGATTTTGGACTTACTAGTGCAGGAAGAAAGCAGGCTCACAATAATAAGAAGCAAGCTGTATTTTAAAATTTTCTGAATCATAAAGGGATTGTAAAGGGGGGATAAATTCCGGACAGCGGACATTCTATACTATTAATTAGTATTCTAGTGTAGTGATAATGTACCTTAGTTCGTTTTTTTTGGATTGATTTTTTCAAATATAGAATAATAGGAGCTAGTTCAATATTTTATGTACTTGTATTTTACACTTATACTGCTATTTTAACATTTATGCTATAAAAGACGCGTTTAAAAATTAGAAAACTCCTTAGTCCTCCGGACCTTGGCTAGCAGGCGATTCATCCGATCCAACTGCTTTCTTTGGATTTTATTTTTAATATAAAAACGATACAATTCTTTTCCCAGAAAAAATCCAGCAACAGAAACACCAGAGAGGACTCCGGCTAAGTAGAGGTAGATGTTCATAAAAAACTATTTTAAAGTTAGAAAGCATTATCATCGCCTTTGAGGCTGACGATGATGGTGAGGAAACAAATTTTGATATCCTTGGGCAGACTCCAATTTTGGACGTAGGCGATATCGGCATTCACGCGGCGCTGCATGTCTCTCACGGTTTTGGTTTCGCCGCGATAGCCCAACACCTGTGCGAGGCCGGTGATTCCGGGTTTCACAAAATGGCGCACCATAAAATTATTGATCTGATGGTTATAATCCAGCGTATGCTGCAGCATGTGGGGTCGCGGTCCCACGATACTCATCTCCCCCAAGAGCACATTATAAAATTGGGGCAGTTCATCGAGGCTGGTCTTCCGTAAAAAACGACCGATGGCGGTCACCCGAGCATCCCCTTTTTGGGCCTGCAGGCTATCACTTTGGGCGTTCGTTTGCATGCTACGGAATTTGTAACACCAGAAAGCCTCATTTTTCTTACCCGTACGCAGCTGTTTGAAAAGTACCGGTCCCGGAGATTGCCTTTTAATCAGAAAAGCCAGTATCGGATACAACCAGGACAAGACAAAAACGATAACGGCTAGGCTAAAGACCAGATCAAACACCCGTTTGAGCAGGCGATTGTAGCTATTTTGCAGAGGTTCATGCCGCGGTTTCAGGATGTGAAATTGGTTAAAATTGCTGGCACTCAATTCCCCCTTGGAGAGCATCGAAAAGTCGGGTACAAATTTCAAGCGGATGCAATAATTATCGGCCAATTCAAAAAAGGAATTCAGATCTTCGATATAGGCGGGTTGCACGACCACATACAATTCCTGAATATTGCGAGCAGAAGCCTTATGGATGGCCTCGTAGAGTGCCAGATTAAACTCGGCTGTATTTTGGAAATCGAGTTCCGCATCATGATTGATGATGCCCAGGAAATTGATAAAATAGGAATTATGTTCTATTTCTGCTGCCAGTTCGATGCTGGTTTTATTAAAACCCCAGATGGCCACATTAAAAGGCTTGCGTACTAGTTTTCGGAGCTGTATCAAAAGGACACTAATGGCAATTCGGGACAGCAGAAAATAAATCAGGATAAAACTCAGCACAAAGAGCGAGGCTTCCCCACTAAATTCGTGCTGGGCCGATTCCTTATAAATGAAAATATAACCCAACCACAGGAGCTGCTGAAAGAAAAAGGTACGCCAGGAATCGCGGTAATAGCCATCGAGATTAAA
>CANEZU010000311.1 GCA_947444255.1 Flavobacteriaceae bacterium
AAATACAAAGAGCCGCTTTTCTGTCTTGAAAAGCGGCTCTTCTTATAATGGGCTATCTAAGTTTTTTCAGTCTCCTTAAACTTTTTTATACGCTAAACGACTTAACTTATCTAATCTTTCCTAACCCTTTTTATCCCTTTCCTAACCCTTTCCTCCTTACAACCTAAATATCCCCCCAACAACGATATTCGTCTGCAAGAAATTAAATTTCTGTGAAGCACGATCTGCCGGATCTTGTGTAGTCCGGATATCCGACATGCGAATGTGTCCGCCTTTAATCTCCGACTGGATGAAGAAATATTTAAAGAAAGTTAGGTTCAGTCCCGCTTTTACAGAAGCACCATAACCCGAAACATGAAATTCATCATAGCGTTCTTTTCCTAAGAGGGTGGTGTTGGTCCGGGGATATAATACGCCCAATCCGGCTCCGGCAACAGTGTTCAATTGAACGATGTCGGTATTCCAACCCAATATACCTGTGATATCATCCAGCCTTGTTATTTCCGAATTGACATAATTCAAACCATCGGTATGTTCAAATTTTAAAAATTCGGGACTAAGGACCATAGGGGAGTTAGAATAGTTTCCATTATAAGCGGCACCGGGATCACCGGCAGCCAATGCAATGTTCCCATTCATGTTAACTGTTTGATTGGCCGTCATCACATATTTCATATGGTCAACGCCTATAGAAATGCTGTATTTATCCGTAAAATAATAACCCAATCTGAAATTGGTTTGCGGGATGGTCATCCGAACGGGATTTATATAATCAGTATGCCAGCCTTTTGGCTTGTCTACGGCTGCAACATTGTCTAGAGTGAAATCATAATCCGCTCCTTTAAAACGAATGTCGGACTTGGAATAATAATCCCGGTTTCCGCCCCAGTTGACAAAGAATTTACCTTTGTTATGGGCTGTATATTTTGGATTATCTGTTGTTAGTTCTTGAGCGAAATTAGATTGATTAATAAGTAGGGCAAGTAGTAATGTATAGATAAAGTTTTTTTTAAACAAAGCAGTGTTTTAAAGTAATAATTAGTGTTGCCGACAGCTGCGGCTAGTGAATAAAGGTCAGCGCCAAATCCCCTTCCTTTGCATTAATAAAAGAAGCTTCTTAACAGCACCTTCGTATTCAATGAAAAAAGGGAATTTGACTCTTGGCTTATCGCTTAGATAAGGCTAAACGAAAGTCTAAAATTGATTGATTGTTTTTCGGATAGCGACCAGTTTTCGCATCAGACCTTCAAAATAGTCAAGATGCAACATATTAGCGCCATCACTCTTGGCATTAGCAGGATCAAAATGGGTTTCAATAAAAATCCCATCTACACCCACAGCAATTCCAGCTTTGGCAACAGTTTCGATCATGTCGGGTCTTCCACCGGTAACACCAGCAGTTTGATTGGGTTGTTGCAAGGAATGGGTCACATCCAAGACTGTGGTAGCATATTGTTGCATAGTAGGGATTCCTCTAAAATCAACAATCATATCCTGATAGCCAAACATAGTTCCACGGTCGGTAACCATCACATTCGGATTTTGGCAATCCAAAACTTTCTGGACGGCATGTTTCATACTCTCCGGACTCATGAATTGTCCTTTTTTAAGGTTCACGATTTTTCCAGTCTCGGCCGCAGCCATAACCAAATCAGTCTGTCGAACCAGGAAGGCCGGAATTTGTAGAACATCAACATATTCAGCAGCCATAGCCGCATCTTCATTAGTATGAATATCAGTAACTGTAGGGACTCCAAAAGTTTCAGAAACTTTGCGCAGTATTCGTAAAGCTTTCTCATCTCCAATTCCGGAGAAACTGTCGATTCGGGAGCGGTTGGCCTTCTTAAAAGAGCCTTTAAATACAAACGGAATTTTCAATTGATCGGTAATGCCAACAAGTTTCTCCGCAATTCGCAGGGCCATTTCTTCTCCTTCTATGGCACAAGGGCCAGCTAGAAGAAAAAAGTTACCACTTTCGGTATGATTGATTTGGGGTATGTGTTTTATGTTCATTTTGTCTTTTTCGAACTGCAAAGATAAGATATTTAAAGAATTAGATAATTTATCAATACGCTAATTAATTCTTAAAATTAGTAGGATTTTGGAGTCACTTTTTTAGTGTAACGGACGGTCTTAATGTCTTATAAAAAAGGGACTTAAGTATTTTTTTGAGTTGAAATTACGTTCTTATTTTTTTAAACCAAAACCAACAGGCACCTTCAGATAGCCCTTTTCGTATATATTTAGGTATAATTTAATAGGTTTTTTTTGTTTTTCCCAACGAATTTCATAAACATCTAAAAAACCCGCACCCATTTCACTCCTTTTAGTAGGGAAGGGGCAACAGGATTCCAACTTTATAAAACTTATTTTCTCCCCCTTAGGACCGGTTAAGGCATTTAAAAAACGGGCTTGATTGATGTTTTCATCCTTAGTATTTCTAAAAAACACATTGACAGGATAATCTTTGTCGTAACCGTATCGTGGATCTTTGCTATATTCAGTAATCACAAAGGTATTCTCAGTGGTCAATTTGGGAATAGGAGCGTTGTCATCGACATTTTTTAGAGTCGAACGGGTGCTCACACAGGAACTGAGCACACAAACTAATAGTAGAAAAGAAACTGCTTTTTTCATCTTATTTTATAGTTTTAGTTTTTAAAAGATAGGCTAAAATCGAAGCGGTGATCACACCCATCGATAGTGATCCGGAAATGCCTTGAATAATATAAGTTCGCATGTTAAAATAGGCTTCGGCTTCTGCTTGGGTTTGGACTTTATTTTTTACCGAATAGTCTATAATGTTGGCGAAAAATCGTGGGCTGATAAAGGTATAACTTATATATTGTACTATCGGACTCAAAATCGCTACCACGGCCGAAAGGACCAATCCGCATAGAAAACCTTGCTGCCAGCTCATGACTCCTTTAAAATAACTAACTTTTTTATCCCGCAAAGCCAAAGTATAAATACCAATAGCTACAAATCCAAATAAATTGGTGTAAATAGGTTGTTTTGCAATAAGATTATCATGCAATC
>CANEZU010000312.1 GCA_947444255.1 Flavobacteriaceae bacterium
CTAAAACCGTGGGCACTATTCGAAAAGCTATAGTTTATACCCCTCCGGGTTTTTCAAAAAATAAAAAATACCCTGTTCTTTATCTTTTACATGGAATTGGAGGCGATGAAAAAGAGTGGTTAAATGGAGGTTCTCCACAAATAATATTAGACAATTTATTTTCCGAGGGTAAAATTAAGCCAATGATTGTCGTAATGCCTAACGGACGCGCCATAAAAGATGATAATGCCAAAGGAAATATCATGGCTCCAGAAAAGGTTCAAGGTTTTGCTAATTTCGAGAAAGACCTTCTTAATGATCTTATTCCATTTATTGAAAAAACATATCCAACTTTGACTGATAGTGAAAACCGCGCTATTGCAGGTCTTTCCATGGGAGGTGGACAATCCCTTAATTTCGGTTTGGGCAATTTAGATAAATTTGCTTGGGTGGGAGGTTTTTCGTCTGCACCAAATACCAAACTGCCTGAAGTATTGGTGCCCAATCCGGATGAAGCAAAGAAAAAACTAAAACTCCTTTGGATTTCATGTGGCGATGCCGATGGATTAATCAATTTCAGTAAACGCACTCACGAATATTTGCTTAAAAATAATGTGTCCCATGTGTATTATTTAGAACCGGGCGGACACGATTTTAAAGTGTGGAAAAATGGACTTTACATGTTTTCACAGTTTTTGTTTAAGCCTGTCGATGTTTCCTCATTAAGCAAATATACTATTCTGGATACTGCTTCTGTTGAAAAATAAAATACAAAGTGATTTAAATTTTATAGATGAAAAAACAATGAAAAAATTAATAATTTTATGCTGCTTCATAATTTCTTCAGCAGTTTATTCGCAAAATACAATGTCAGTTTCAAGTCCGAATGGAGAACTTACATTGAATGTATTGGTCAAAAGTGGCAAACCAATGTATTCAATCACTTATAAAGGAGGTGTCATTTTAGAAGATTCTCCGTTGGGATTAATTACCAATGAAGGTGATTTTAGTACCAATTTAAATTTTGTAAATTCCGCTACTGGTAAAGTTGAGGAAACATACAATCAAACAAAAATCAAACAATCTCAGGTAAGCTATAAAGCAAATACTTTAAACTGCGTATTTACCAATGCTAAAGAACGAAAAATAGCTGTTTTGTTTCAAGTGAGCAACAATAATATTGCTTTTCGGTACGAAGTACCTTCTTGGGGAGACACTAAAGTTTGCGTAGTAACAGAAGAAACAACGGGTTATAAATTTCCGTCAACCACGACCACCTTTCTTTCTCCAATGATGAGACCAATGACCGGGTTTGCCCGTACCGCTCCCAGTTATGAAAGCGGTTACGAAGCCGATACTCCAATGGATAAATCTACATCTTCTGATGGTTATGTTTTTCCGGGACTTTTCCATTTGGGCAATAAAGCTTGGGTTTTGCTTTCAGAAACTGGAGTAAGCAGTTTATATACAGCCTCGCATTTAAGCGCTTATAAAGACGGGGTTTATACTGTAGAATATCCAAATCCGAAACAAAATAACGGTTTTGGAAGTTCAGGAGCACAAATAAGTCTTCCAGGTGTAACACCATGGAGAACTATTACCGTAGGCGAAACGCTTAAACCAATTGTTGAAACCACCATTCCTTTTGATGTAGTTCAACCACTTTACAAACCTTCTCAAGAGTATAAAATGGGACGTGGTTCTTGGAGCTGGATTGTTTGGCAAGACAATAGCATGAATTACGAAGATCAAATAAAATATGTTGATTTGGCTGCCGCCATGAAGTTTGAATACATTTTAATCGATGCTTGGTGGGACGAAAGAATTGGTTATGAAGAAATGAAAGAACTCATTAAGTATGCCAAATCCAAAAATGTAGAGGTGTTCTTGTGGTACAATTCCAATGGCTCTGCTAATGATGCTTTTATGACACCATTAAATAAAATGAATACAGCTATTACTCGAAAAAATGAAATGAAATGGCTTAAAGAAGCGGGTGTCAAAGGGCTTAAAGTAGATTTCTTTGGAGGAGACAAACAAGAAACCATGAAATTATATGAAGATATTCTTTCCGACGCCAATGATTATGGCTTGATGATTATTTTTCACGGTGCCACCCTACCTCGTGGTTGGGAAAAAATGTATCCAAATTTTGTGGGAAGCGAAGCCGTTCTGGCATCAGAAATGCTTATTTTTTCGCAGGACGTTCGCGAAAAAGAAGCCTATTTTGCTGCATTGCACCCTTTCATCCGAAATGCCGTGGGCAGTATGGAATTTGGTGGCGTATTATTGAATAAATTTTTAAATAAAGGAAACGTGAAAGGCCAGGAACGATTGACTACTGATGCTTTTCAATTGGCAACAAGCGTTCTTTTTCAAAATCCTGTTCAAATGTTCGGTCTAACACCCAATAATCTGGTAGATGTACCGGCCTTTGAATTAGATTTTCTGAAAACTATTCCAACAACATGGGATGAGACCATTTTTATTGATGGCTACCCAGGCAAATACAGTGTAATTGCCCGAAAGCACGGTCAAAAATGGTATGTTGCAGCTACAAATGCAGAAAAAATAGCAAAAGAATTAAAACTTAAATTGCCGATGTTCGCTGGTCAAACCATTAAAATGTATAATGACAAGGCTGATAAAACAACCTATACGGCAAGCGTAAAAGTTTCTAATAATGGAGAATTATCTATAACAATACAACCGAACGGAGGATTTGTATTAACTAATAACTAAAATGAAATATACATATAAAATAGTAACGGTACTTATCGCTATCTTAAATTGCGCTATAGGAAAAGCGCAAAATCCTATTGTCCAAACCAATTACACAGCAGATCCAGCACCGATGGTTTATAACGGTAAAGTATACCTTTATACAAGCCATGATGAAGAAGATTCTACTTGGTTTACCATGAATGATTGGCGATTATATACCACAGAAGACATGGTCAATTGGACTGATCATGGAGCCGTACTGTCCTACAAAGAATTCAGCTGGGCAAAAATGAACGCTTGGGCACCTCAATGTATAGAAC